>CBHRAM010000039.1:0-15750 GCA_966076165.1 uncultured Chitinophagaceae bacterium | reverse complement strand
AACGGTTTACGCTGCCACTGCTCAATCCGGAGGTATCGGTTAAGTTCGGATGGATATGGTAAGGGCCGGCAGATAATGGTTCTATCTTGTGTATTATGTTTGCAGAAGGAATGAATAAGAAGGCTTCGCATAACCGATACGCTCTGTTGTTTAAGAAGATATTGTTTGAATAGTCATTAACCATTGACCACCCGATGAATACAGAACCGATACTTAAAAATATTGCAAAGCATATCACGCTGGATAAAGAAGAGGAAGCGTATTTTATTTCACTGCTGCAACAACGAACGATCAAAAGAAAAGGTTTTTTGCTGAAGCAGGGCGAGATCTGCAGAACCGAACATTTTATTACCAGCGGTTGCCTAAGGAGTTACACCATCGATGAAAATGGTTTTGAACATATTGTTATGTTTGGCATAGAAGATTGGTGGGTAGGCGACCTCTATAGTTTTTTAACACAAACACCTGCCACTTATTTTATTGACGCGCTGGAAGACACAGAACTGCTTCAGATCAGTAAGGACAACCTGGATAAATTGTATACACGTATTCCTAAATTTGAACGTTTTTTCAGGATCATCTTACAGAATGCATTTATCGCGCAGCAAAAAAGAATTAACCAGAACCTTGCTGATACTGCGGAACAACGGTATCTCGATTTCAGAAAGAACTACCCGGCCTTAGATCAAAGGGTCTCTCAAAAACAGATCGCCGCCTACCTGGGCATCACCCCTGTTTTCTTAAGTATGCTCCGAAGAAAACTGAGTGGTAAATGATTTATTAAACTACTTTAATTTTCATGTCTTCAGTTACCTGTTGTTTTGTATACATAAAACAACAAACATGAAAAACAAGATCTTTACTACCCAACCAGATCTAACTGGATTGGTTGCCCGGTTAACACTGGGTCTGATACTATGGCCACATGGCGCACAAAAATTACTGGGCCTGTTTGGCGGTTATGGCTTTAGCGGCACCATGTTCTTTTTTACCCATACCCTGCACCTGCCCTGGTTGATCGGGTTGATGGTGATCCTGATCGAAAGTATCGGCACCCTTTTTCTGATCATCGGTTTTGCCGGCCGTATCTGGAGTGCCTTGGTTATCCTGTTAATGACAGGGATTATCATTAGTTCTCATCTTGACAATGGGTTCTTTATGAACTGGTTGGGTAACCAGAAAGGAGAAGGATATGAATATCATTTATTGGTGATCGGGCTAGCCCTGATAACGCTTATCAATGGAAGCGGTAAGTTTTCTGTTGACAGAATGATCGGGAATCAGGCATAGGTCTTTCTATGCTATGAATTTAGCATTTAAGGTGGATTTTGTATATTCATTCCAGATATACTTTGTGTTGCCGGATCTGAAATACAGCCCGGCATCCTTCCAAAATAAAAGCCATGAAATCCATCTTTGATAAAGCCACCCGTGATGAGGTGATCAAACGAATTGAAACCCTCAATAAAAACAGTGCAGCGCAATGGGGTAAGATGAATATTTACCAGATGCTGAAGCACTGTGTGCTTTGCGAAGAAATGTACCTGGGCCAGAAAAAATATCCCCGGTCATTCCTGGGTCGTTTGTTTGGTAAAATGGCGATCAGGGGGTTATTGAAAGATGAAACACCGCTAAAGCATAATGAGCCCACTTCCCCGGCTTTTAAAGTGTTGGAGACAAATGGCGATGTGGCAGCGGAGAAAGCAAAATGGATCGGCCTAATGGAACAATATGCCAACTATCCCGATACCGGTTTTGAACATTGGTTCTTTGGAAAGATGAGTAAAGAGCAATTGGGCCAATTTGTATACAAACATACAGATCATCATCTCCGCCAGTTTAACAGTTAGCCATATGTTGTAAAACCATTCTTCGCAAGATTGTGTATATTCAATGCTGTATCCGATAATACGTTTTCGGCATATTCATCTACTCAAACAAATCCACTGTATGCGCACAAACACCGGCTTTCTCCTGTTGAGCAGTTTATTGGCTTTATCTGCCTGTAAACAAAACAATCATTCCGATACGGATGATGGTACCCAGCTATTCAACGCAGATAGTTTTAAACAAAAAGTATCGGTATTGGCTTCCGACTCATTCATGGGCCGTAAACCCTTTACTGCCGGTGAAACCATCACCATTCATTACCTCGAACAGCAGTTAAAATCTGCAGGCCTTGAACCGGGTAATGGCAACAGTTATTTCCAGGAAGTGCCCATGGTGAATATACAGGCCATGGCGGCACCCACTATGCAGGTAAATACACCCAAAGGAAATTTCAGTTTAAAAGGATATGATGATTATGCGATCTGGACAGATAAAGTGGACCCGCATATCAGTCTCGATAAAACAGAAGTAGTATTTGCGGGCTATGGTGTTGTAGCTCCGGAATATAACTGGAACGATTATGCGGGACTGGATGTAAAAGGCAAAGTGGTATTGGTGATGGTGAATGATCCCGGTTTCTGGGCAGGTGATACTACACTCTTTAAAGGAAAGGAAATGACCTATTACGGCCGCTGGACCTATAAGTTTGAAGAAGCAGCGAGGCAGGGCGCCAAAGGTTGCCTGATCATTCACAATACTGCTGCGGCTTCTTATCCATTTAAAGTGCAGCAGGCCGGACATAATTCGTCAAGGCTGCAATTGGATAACCGTGGCAAGGACATGAAGAATTGTGATGTGATCGGCTGGATCCCTGAGCCTGTTGCCAATAAATTATTTGCTGCGGCAGGTTTTGATTCAACCTTATTGGTGAAAGCCAATACACCCGGATTTAAAGCTGTTCCCTTGAATATTGGTTTGACAACTGGCATGGAGGTAAAAACAACCTATGACAAATCGCATAATGTGATCGCCAAAGTTACGGGTACCAAACATCCGGATGAAGTGATCATTTATTCTGCACACTGGGATCATTTTGGGATTGGCCGGCCGGATGCCAAAGGTGATTCCATTTATAACGGTGCTTATGATAATGCTTCAGGTACCGCTGGCTTATTGGAAATGGCCCGTGCTTTTAAAGCCATCAAACCCGAACGTACGGTGGTGATCTTATTGGTTACTTCTGAGGAGCAGGGTTTACTCGGATCGAAATATTATGCCGAGAACCCCGTGTATCCTACAGCAAAAACCGTGGCCAATATTAATATAGACGAGCTGAACCGTTTTGCAAAAACAAAAGACATGGTAGTTGTGGGCAGCGGTCAATCGGATCTGGAAGATTACCTGAAAGAAGAAGTGGAAAAAGCCGGTGGTTATATTTCCGGCGACCCACACCCGGAAGCCGGGTACTATTATCGTTCAGATCATTTCGCTTTTGCCAAAGCGGGTATTCCTGCACTCTATATCAATCCGGGTATTGATGTGGAGGGAAAAGGCAAAGAATATGGCAGACAGCTGGAAGACGAGTACACCAAAAATAATTACCACCAGCCTTCTGATGAATACGATGCCAAAACATGGACAGCAGAAGGCGCAGTGAATGATATGAAAATATTATTCCGTGTAGGTAAACGCCTGGCTTTTTCTGATACCTGGCCCAAGTGGAAACCGGGTTCTGAATTTAAAGCGATCAGGGAAGGGAAGAAATAGATTCTTACATTTTTAGTCTAATGAGATATATGAAAAAAATATCAGGGTTCTTTTTTTGCCTGTTTACCCTACAACTATTGAATGCACAAGCCCCATATGTGGTAAAACATCTGAAGATCACAGTACTCAGTACGATGTTAGCCAATAGCGGTTTGGGTGAATGGGGGTTCTCGGCATTGGTTGAAGCAGACGGCACCCGCATTCTGTTCGACACCGGTAGTCACGACAGTACCGTTCTCAAAAACAGCCGCGACTTAAAACTGGATCTTTCCACTGTCCCTACCCTTGTATTGAGCCATAACCATGATGATCATACCACAGGGTGGTTAACCTTGCGTAAATCATTACAATCCCTTCATAGCAATGCTTTGCAGGTAACGCATGTGGCACCGGGTTTTCTGGCCACACGTATGAATACAGATGGAACGGAGGATCAACATCGCTATAAAGATTCCATTGCCTATGCAGCTATGCAGGGTGCACTGGTATCGCATGATCGTTTTACAGAGATCTTTCCGGGCATTTATCTCACAGGGCCTGTGCCACGCCGTTATCCCGAGACCAATTACAATACGAGGGGGCGTTATAAAAATGCTGCCGGAGAAATAGTAGAGGATACTGTACCGGAGGATATGTCGCTGGTGATCCGTACCGAAGATGGGTTGGTATTATTATCGGGATGCGGCCATTCGGGCATCATCAATAATACCAGTTATATTCAGGAACAACTGCATCAGCCGATCTATACAGCTATTGGCGGTTTCCATTTATTCAATACGCCCGATGACAAGATCCAGTGGACAGCTAAAGAACTGAAAGCGGCCGGCATCAAATACTTTATGGGTGCCCATTGCACAGGGATAGAACCTGTTTACCAGATCAGGGAATGGGCCGGTTTAAAACGAGGCGATTGCCGCGTAGGTGCCGTAGGTGATGTGTTTGAATCGGGCAAAGGATTTATAGCTGCTGCGCTGGCACGATAGTGCCCGGTTGATTTCAGAAATTATCGACTTGATCCATGACACACTTCTTTACGACTGATTCACTTTAGATAACCGAGTCGCTGCTGATCCGGGATGTAAAGCGGTAACGCAAAGAGCGCGAAGTACCGCAAGGTTCGCTAAGATAGGGCCAGAAGAAAAGAAGCGTCCTTAAAATTCGAATCCCCTCTTTTTTTCTCCGTTTTTCTTTTAGCGAAATAAAAGAAGGAACAAAGAAAATCAAAAGGCCCCAGAATGTTGAACAGCTATTAATACTCAGCCGAAAACTTATTCTCCATCAGTTTCTCCTTAAACGCCGAACGGAAAGTACACGCAAAAGTGAGCATGATGGCTCGGGTATCTGCTTTTGAATAACGGTATTGAGAGAAGCTGGCTGCCAGGTTATTATTACCGCTCCGTAAAGTATTCAGCAGATCGGTGATGGTGATACCCAGGCGGGTATTTCCTTTACCCAGTTTTTGCTGAAAACCCATATCCACAAAATACTGCGCGATCCTGTTTCCCTGCGGGGTGATCTGTGGGGCAATATAACTGCCCGTTAGCTGTAGTTTGGTGTTCTTGGAAGGCGCAAAATTATTGATCAGTTTTCCGTTCCAGCTCCATCCCTCCTGTACCGCATCTGTAGCCACATTACTTCCATTATACCGTTGATCAAACACCGTTACACTGGCATTCAGATCATATCCATGAAAAGGTGTAAGGCTCAATACAGTTTCCCATCCATACAAACTGGCATTGCCGATGTTTACCGGTGTATTCAACACCGATCCATTGGGTTGTAATAAATAATAATTGCGGATACTGTTTTGTGAATAGCGATAAAATATACCCGTAGTTAAAGAAGCATTCTTAAAACTATGTGCATAACCCCATTCAAATGCATGAATGATCTCAGGCTGAAGGTTGGGATTACCACCGTGCGGACTGAGTGAATCGGTAATGTCTACAAAAGGATTCAACTGTCCCAATCCGGGCCGGTTAATGCGTTTGTTATACCCCAGTTTCCAACTGGTTCCCTCAACGGGCTGGAAAACAAATTGTACGGAAGGAAACAATTTCAGGTATTGATTGGTGAAACCGGTACCCGTGCTTTGCACTTTCCCGTTATTGTTTACCTGTTCTGCACGAAGTCCCAGATGGTATTTCCATTTCGATTCCGCAAAATCACCAAAAGCACCATGCAACTGTACATAACCTGCATGCACCTGCTCACGAAAACGGAACACATTACTGGCGGCAGGGTTAGCAATATAGTTACCCGAGATCCTGTCAGAAGTTTCATAATCAGAAAGAATATTTCTGAACAGCCCTTTATACCCTATTTCCAACTTACCGGTTACACTTACAGGGAAGGATTCATCAAATTTTGCTTCCGTAATATTCTGGTTCTCGTAATTATGGGTACGCTGTAAATAAGGGGTGCCTGTTGCCGCATAATCCTTGGTCAGGTCCTGCGAAGTGATATCGGTATTCTGTTTATTATCTTCCGGTGATGTAGTGATACTGACCGCCAAAGCCCTTCTCTCATCCGAAAATTTTCTTTCATATACCAAGGCCATTTCAGCGGCATAGTTTCTTTCGATCTCAATGGAATTACGGCTGGTGTTGAACACAAAACTTTTGTTCTGTTTCGATAAAAAACTATTCAGTGTTTCATTATTATCCTGTCCTTCCATGGTACCGATCAGTTCCAGTGATAACTGGTCGCGTTTGCTGATGGCATAATCCATGGTCAGTTTCAGGTTCTGTAATTGTTCCAGCCGTTTATCATCCCGGAATTGATTTAAGAGATAGGCATCCGGTAAAAAGTAATTCGTACGCGTGGCATTGATCTGCCGGGTTCTTCCTGCAAAACGGTTATCATAGCCCAATCCAATATTCAGTTTTCCGGATTTACGGTTAAAGAGTAAGGAACTGCTAACCCTGCCCCTGCTGCCCAAACCCGTTCCCAATGCGATGGCAGTATTGGTGCCGTTCTGTTTATTCTTTTTCAGCTTGATATTGATAATGCCGCTTTCTGCATTGGCATCGTAACGCGCATCTGCATTATTAATGATCTCGATACTTTCAATACTGCTGGCGGGGATCTGGTCGGGGTTGGTCAATGCAGAATTTCTTCCGTTCACCAAGATCAAAGGTGCTTTACCCCTGAGGGTGATCGCCCCTTCTGCATCAACAGAAACCGTAGGTGTGTTACGAAGCAGATCAGTTGCGGTTCCACCCGCCTGTGTAATATTGGCCGCCGCATTCACCACAAAACCGGTATTGGTGCTTTCAATGAGTTTCTTTTGGCTGCTCACGGTTACCTGTTGCAGCATGGATGCATCCCTTACTAAAGCATAGTCCATGGCAATACGCTCATCCGCAGTTCCATTTACATGAAATGTTGAAACAAAATATTGATAGCCGATCAGTCGTACCGTTAAACGATAATCACCCACTACAGGTTTGGTAAAAGAAAAATAACCCGCACTATCCGTTGTTACCGACTGTATTGCATGAAGCGTATCAGGCAAATGAAAAATGGTTACCGTAGCAAACTCGAGGGGTGTTTGTTTTTCTTTGATCTGTCCCGACAGTTTTTTCTCCTGGGCCCTTGCCACAGTAAAAAAACAGAACATAAAAAAAGAAACGGATAACACGATTCTGCTTACAAATATTCGAACCAATGTACTTCGATTAAGGATGATTGATAAAACTCAAATATCGTTAAAACACCCTATTGGAGGCAAATCTCACGGTAATGAAGCCCTGTATATCGGTAAACTTTTGGATAAATGCAGGCAAGCGGTTATCTTAAAGCTTTATACGAATGCTATGACCCATAACCGTTTTTTTGCCATCTTCTTCTTTTTTATGCTTTTGGTTTCCAGCGATCTGGCGGCACAAAACATAGTGATCCGGCAATCCCGTGAAAACGGCATTTATCATTCCGGCGAAAGCATCCGTGTAAATATATGGCTGCAAAAGGCCGCTTCAGATTCTGTAACGGTAAGTACCAGAAGAAATTACAGTACAACCACTTCAAAACAAACCTTCGCATATAAGGGTGATTCATTACTGATCTTTTCTGAAACCGCTTCTACAACCGGTTCCATTATTTTTGATGTTACCACAAAAACAGATACTGCCTCACTGGGGTTGGTTGTGGACCCGGAAAAATTAAGTTTATCTACGGCAAGGCCCAAAGATTTTGAGCAATTCTGGAAAGAAGAAAAAAAGCAATTGCGTGCATTAGCTTTTGAGATCCAGTCAACACCATTGAATGAGATCACAAAAGGATATAGTGTTTTCAATATGGAGATCAATTGCACAGGCCCCAAACCTGTACGCGGTTATTATGCCAAACCGGATAATGCAAGACCCGGTTCCCTGCCAATTGTACTGTTTGTGCATGCGGCCGTCGTTAGCGGTAACTGGTGCCGGTCTGAACCCGGTAATGCATTAAAGTATGCGCAAATGGAAAAAGGTGCGATCTGTTTTGACCTGAATGCGCATGGTATGCTGCTCTCACAACCTGAAGCCTATTATAAGGACCTTGAAAAAAACGAACTCAATAATTATTCACAGACAGGGCTGGAAGACAGGGCCACCGTGTATTTCCGAGGCATGTACCTGCGCTTACTACGCACACTCGATTATCTCACGAAACAACCTGAATGGGATGGCAAAAGAATTTTAGTGATCGGTGAAAGCCAGGGAGGCGGACAGGCATTGGCAGCTGCCGGACTGGACCCAAGGGTTACGGCAGTAGTGGCATCGGTACCGGCAATGTGCGATTGGGGAAGAACCATTGGCGGCAGCAAAGGTGGATGGCCCAACCCTTTTGGTACAAAGAATGATCAAAGCAAGATGCTGGCTGCCGTTCCCTATTATGATGCGGCACATTTACTAAAAGGTTCCAAAGCCACGATCGTTACTGAAATTGGCTTGATCGATTTTACCTGTTCCTCAGAATCGATCTATGCGGCTGTTAACCAGGCGGGTGGACAAAAGATCATTTACCCGGTTCCCTTCAGGGCACACCAGTTATCACAAATGAGTACTGCTAACCGTGAGTTCTGGGATAAGCATATCGGATCAGCCAAAGAAAATTTTATCAGAGATTATCTGAAGTAATTCGTTTGTATTAAAACTCCTTTGGTGTTTGCAGCACGCCTAATACGATCATTCCGATACATAAAGGCAAAAGCAGCAGGTGTACAAACGAAAACCCGTTCAGTAATACATTGGTAAGTGAAAAAAACATAGAAAATATGCCTTCTACCATAATAAAATAAGGGTAACTGCGCTTTCTGGCCAGCAAAACACCAATGGAGATCAGGCTGAAAACACCCACCAGAGAAAACAGGATCCAGCCCAGAATACTATAATTGGAGAAAAGAGAATCTTTGATCACCTGCTCAGAATAAGGAAGCAGAACACTGTATCCTTCAGGAAACCCGGTCATCCGGTAACCACGAACCAGCCCGATAAAAGCGGATATGGATAAGAAGACAATAGAGATCTTACGATATCTTTTCATAGGATGGTTAAAACTATCAGTTTTTTGATAAATGCTGAGAAAAAACAGATAGTTTTTTTTGACATCCATTTTAATCCGGCAAATGGATGCCCCAAAGGACGATTCATGGATCGAAGGGTGACATCCACTGTAATCTGCAACGAAAAAATAAAATTAATTCGGCCAAAACCCTTATCTGCATTATGTTTCAGACAGTTTGCAATAACTGATTTTTGATTTTTTTTTGTCAATTGGATTCAAAACGTATTTTTGCCGCGGAGAGTTGGCAGAGCGGTCGATTGCGGCAGTCTTGAAAACTGTTGACTGTAACAGGTCCTGGGGTTCGAATCCCTAACTCTCCGCACCCAAACCAATTGCTTATAGAACCCGCTAATTTTAGCGGGTTTTTTATTGTCCGGGAGCCGGATCACTCTTCAATTTCAGCCTGGATCTTGTTTCGTTCCATATTAGGCAGTCAATAAAATCGGGTTTTTCAGTATTATTCTATAAGAGGATGAATTTATTACGATTAGCCATTATCTTAGGGTTGACCTATTTTTAAAGGCTAAAATCAATTCATGGAAGTACATCATCATGCACATCACGAAGGAAAAAAGAACTGGAAATCTTATTTGCAGGAATTTTTCATGCTTTTCCTAGCTGTATTCTTTGGTTTTTTAGCGGAATATGAATTAGAGCATATTGTTGAACACAACCGTGAGAAACAGTATGTCGAATCTATGGTACATGACATTATGGAAGACACTGCAAAGATTAGGATTGGGATTAGCCGAAATACCCAAAAAAATGCAGGAATTGATAGTCTAATGAATAATATACTAACTACCCCCTATACGGATAGCAGCTTAAAAAAAATGTATCAACTGACCAATTATCTACATTATAGAATTGAAGTCTTTTTTACAAAAAGAACAATTATCCAACTTAAAAATTCCGGAGGTCTGCGGCTAATAAGGAATATGTCAGCTTCCGATAGTATTGTATCATATGATGAAGCATGTGAAAAACTTGATAAACAATTTGACAATTTATACTGGCATCAGCTAAAGGCAAGAGATTTCGAATTTAAAATTTTTGATCCTCGCTATACAATGTGGAATAATAAAAAATACAGTTTACTTGACCCTAATGAGAAATTAATGATGGAATTTGTCAGTTGGGTTGGTATGACTAAACTCTCACATACCGTTTATATAACAAGATTAAATGATCAAATGGCAAGAGCAATAAGAACTATTGAATTTTTAAAGAAGGAATATCATCTTGAATAAGTACACATAAAGTCCAATGATGATAAAAGGTTTCTGCTTGAGCAATCTAAAGGATGAATGATTTTATGCTTTAGGAGGTTCTTCCAGTTTTTCAACAGACACCAGATCGGCTAGATCTACGTTCATCGGCAAAATACCTACCTGAACGATGGCCCGCTTACCTCTGATCTCCTTCACCTCCCCTACCTGGTAATTCTTTTTCATCTTTACCAGTGAGCCTACTACAATATGGTCGTTGAGTTCTTTATAGTTCTTGTCAACCTTCTTGGCCAGTTTGTTCACCACAATGGCTTCTTTTTGTTTGAACAAAAGGTTTTGGAGGTTCTTCACCACTTCATTCTTGTTTTCCGCTTTTTTCCAGTCGAGCACGATCTGTTTGAGTTTGCGCTCCATATCTTTCAAATACACCAGGCGGTCTTCTGTAATACGGTTCTGGTTCTTTAGTAACTCAACCTGCTGTCTGTGCCTTTCACGGTCGAGCACGATCTCCATTTCTTTTTTCAGCTTCTCATTCTCCTTGACCAGTTTCTGTAATTCTTTTTTCTCTTTGTTTACCTGCTGCAGATCCTGTTCGGTGCTGTTGAGTAAGCGGTCCAATGTAAAATGATCATCATCTACCAGCTTTCTTGCTTTATTGATCAGGTGTTGCGGCAGGCCGATCCTTTCTGCAATCGCGAATGTGTAAGAGCTACCGGGCTTACCCACCACCAGTTTGTACATGGGTAATAATTTCACTTCATCAAACTGCATGGCACCGTTAATGATCCCCTGAGTATGATTGGCCATCACTTTCAGGTTGAGATAATGCGTGGTAACAATTCCAAATGCATGACGGCGTGATAACTCTTCCATGATCACTTCTGCAAAAGCACCGCCGAGATTGGGGTCACTGCCACTGCCGAGTTCATCAATAAAAAATAAGGTCTTGCCATTGGCCACTTCAATAAAATATTTCATGTGCAGCAAATGGCTGGAGTAGGTGCTCAATTCAAATTCGAGGTTCTGTGTATCACCGATATGGATGAATAACTGTTTAAAGATCCCCATCTGTGAATCGGGGTGCACCGGTACCAGCAAACCGCTTTGCAGCATCATCTGGTTAAGGCCGATGGTCTTCATGGTTACGGTCTTACCACCGGCATTGGGGCCGCTGATCACCAGTATCCGGTTCTTATCGTCCAGCGTAAGCGTAACCGGTATGGTTTTCTTGCCGGATGTTTTATTGTAGAGATATAATAAGGGATGATAGGCATCGATCAGGTGCACATGGGCTTTATCAGCAAGTTCGGGAAGTTGTCCGTTCATATCCATCGCCAGTTTGGCCTTGGCATGAATAAAATCGTATTCACCGGCTATGCCCAGGTATTGTTGTAAGAGGGGCGCATAGATGGATAAACGTGCCGTGAGATCGCGTAAAATTCTCTGTACTTCTTTGATCTCGTCATACTCCAATGCAAACACATCATTATTGAGTTCGATGGTTTCTTCGGGTTCTATGAATGCCGTTTTGCGGCTGTCGCTTTCTCCGTGCAGAATACCTTTTACCTGGCGTTTGTGTTCGGAGAATACGGCAACTACCCTTCTGCCGTTGCTGAAGCTTTCATCTATATCGGCGCTGTATCCGGCTTTGGCCAGTTTGGCGATCACTTTCTCAAACATCCTCCGCAATTCATTCCGCTTACGGAACAGGCTCATCCGGATCTTCTGCAGATCGGCAGAAGCATTGTCTTTTACATTACCGCTTTCATCCAGCACCTCATCAATCAGTTCAATGATCACTTTCTCATAGTAAGTTCCTTCGATCACTTTCGATAAAGCCGGAAAAGCCGCTCTCCGCTCTGCATCAAACCAGCGAAAGATATTACTGGTGTTTTCAGACAATCTTCTCACCGGCATCCATTGCTCACCGGTTAGCATAGAGCCCTGGATGGAGAGTAATTTCAGGTCGCGGCTGATATTGTAAGTAAAATCATTTGGGAAATACTGGTTTTGCTGAAGGATCAGTTTGTATTCGTAGGTCTGACGCAATTCCAGCTGGATATATTCCTTTCGGGTATGGATGCGAAGGTTCTCTGCCTTGTCTTTGGCGTATTCGGTACGGGCATGTTCTTTCAATAAAGCCTTTACCTTATCAAATTCCAGTTGCGAAAGGGCAGATTCCGGGTATAAACGCATGTTCCATTCCTGATTTTAGTACTGCAAAGTTAATGTTGTGGGGCTTCTGTTGGTTTATGTTGAAAAATCGGGAAGGGATCGGTTTGAAACCAGCCCCTGGTTAAACCGTGCATTTGGCCTTTGTGTGAAAATTTTGCCGCACACAAAGGCACAAAGGCACGGTTTATTAATAAAGTTGAATACCAGCTTCCATCTGTTTAGGGGCTTCTGAAAAAAAGGAATGCAACCGATTACATTTTCGGGTAAATATGGGATATTTAGGAAAATTATTCCCATGCCAGCCAGAAGAATCCTCCCCCTGCTTTTTTGCCTATCTATACTGATCACCAATGCCCAGATCAAATTGCCGGTATTGATCAGTAACGGAATGGTCCTGCAAAGGGAAACGCCGGTAAAACTATGGGGACATGCCGCTATTGGTGAGAAAGTGACCGTAAAATTCAACGGACGTACCTATAACGGCACTTCGGACAATACCGGTTACTGGTCAGTTGTGCTTCCGGCCATGAAAGCAGGCGGCCCCTATACGATCGACCTGGAAGCCAGCAACAAGATCCATTTGGAGAATATCCTGTTTGGCGATGTCTGGTTTTGTTCCGGGCAATCGAATATGGTGTTGAATATGGAGAGGGTAAAGGAAAAATACCCCGAAGAGATCGCTACCGCCAATTATCCGGAGATCCGTAATTTCTTTATACCCACATTGGCGGATGCCACCAAACTGCACGATGATCTTCCTTCCGGTAAATGGCAGGAAGCGGGCCCGAAAAATGTACTTGAGTTTGGGGCTGCTGCTTACTTTTTTGCGAAACATCTGTACCAGCAATACCATATCCCGATCGGGATCATCAATTCGAGTGTGGGCGGAACGCCTATTGAAGCATGGATCAGTGAGGAAGGACTGTCCGGCTTTCCCGATTACCTGAAAACGGCTGCGCGGTATAAAGACACCGCCTACACCAACCGTTTAGCCGCCATGGCTGCCGCCAACAGGCCCTTACCCAGAAAAGAAACGGATAAAGGCTTAACAGAGCCCGTTAAATGGTTTGATACCAATTACATCCCCAAAGGCTGGCGCAATATGCTGGTGCCCGGTTATTGGGCCGATCAGGGGATCAGGGGATTGAATGGGGTGGTATGGTATAGGAAGACCATCAACCTTCCTGCTTCAGCGGCAGGTATGGCTGCCAAGCTATTCATGGGCAGAATTGTAGATGCCGACCAGGTGTATGTAAATGGAAAACTGGTGGGCAATATCACTTATCAATATCCGCCACGCCGTTATGAGATCCCTGCGGGTTTATTAAAAGATGGAGAAAACCTGATCGTGGTAAGGGTGGTGAACACGGCCGGCAAAGGAGGTTTTGTACCCGATAAACCTTATAACCTGTCCATAGCGAATCAACAGATCGATCTGAAAGGGGTTTGGCAATATAAAGTGGGTGATGTATTTCTTCCTTCTGAAAATAACAATGCGGTACCGATACCTTCTATGCAGAACCAGCCCACTTCTTTGTACAATACAATGGTTGCCGCTGCAACCAATTATGCGGTCAAAGGAGTCTTATGGTACCAGGGAGAAGCCAATACCAACAAAGCTTTTGAATACCGCAAACTGTTACCGGCACTGATCAAGGACTGGCGCAATAAATGGAAGAACCCAGCTTTACCTTTTCTTTATGTGCAGCTTCCGGGTTTTATGGAAATGCAATATGTGCCGGCGGAAAGTCAATGGGCCGTTCTTCGCGAAAGCCAGTTACAAACACTCTCAGAACCCAATACCGCCATGGCCGTGGCCATTGATCTTGGCGAATGGAATGATATCCATCCCTTAAATAAAAAAGACGTGGGCAACCGTTTGGCCCTGGGTGCAAGAAAACTCGTGTATGGAGAAAATACATTGGTTGCTTCCGGCCCTCTATATCAATCTGCCACCACAGAAGGCAATAAGATCCGTATACAATTCACCAACACCGGAAGCGGCCTGATCGCAAAGGATGGTGAGCCACTTACTTATTTTGCGATAGCCGGTGCGGATAAGAAATTTGTCTGGGCCAAGGCCACGATCGAGAACAATACGGTGGTTGTTTGGAATGAACTGGTCAGTCAGCCTTTATATGTACGCTACGCCTGGGCTGATAACCCTGATGGTGCCAACTTATCCAATAAGGAAGGTTTACCTGCCTCCCCTTTCCGGACCGATCAATAAGATTTGTTAAAGGATTGCTATGATATACTGTTAAAGTAAGGATTGAACCAATACTCCGTCAATCTGTTTATATTACTATCCCGTATTTATAAAAAAGCAACCATGAGCCGTACCTATTTATCCGTGTTATTATTGGCAGTTAGTTTAGCAGCCTGTGCGCAACCTAAAAAAGAAAAGAATTTAAGTATGATGAATAACGAAACCATCCCCAATGGGGTAAAGACCGATACAGCCATATTTGGCGAAGGCTGTTTCTGGTGTACAGAAGCTTTTTTCCAGCGCCTGAATGGTGTATATAAAGTAGTGAGCGGCTATGGCGGAGGCCATGTAGAGAACCCTACCTATGAAGAAGTTTGTGATAAGACCACCGGTCATGTGGAACTGGCCAAGATCATCTACGACCCCGCAAAGATCAGTTTTGATGAATTGCTCGAAGTATTCTGGAAAACACATGACCCCACCACCATGGACCAACAGGGAAATGATGTGGGCCCGCAATACCGTAGTGTGATCTATTACAACAGTGAAGAGCAAAAACAGAAAGCCCTGCATTACAAAGAGAAACTGGATAAAAGCGGTGCCTGGGATAAACCGATCGTTACCATGATCGAACCCTTCAAGAATTTTTATCCCGCAGAAAATTATCACCAGAATTATTACAACGATAACCAGAACCAGGGCTATTGCCGCTTTGTGATCGCTCCTAAACTGGAAAAGTTTGAAAAAGTGTTCAAAGACAAACTCAAAAAAGGGTAAGATAATTAGCGGATTGGCGGATTTCGAATTAACGGATTAAAAAAAATATTAGTTTTTCATCCTATAATAATCCGCTAATCCGTAATCCGCTAATTCGCAAATCATTTAAGTTCTTTAAAGAAATGAAAAGCCAGGTTACCATTCTGATACGAAGGAACCACCGCTCCCCAGAAAGGTGTTTTGTTATGGAATAGAATTTTCTTGGCTAAGGGAAAT
>CBHRAM010000038.1:0-15834 GCA_966076165.1 uncultured Chitinophagaceae bacterium | reverse complement strand
GGGAAATTTCGCAGTTATTTATTTGATTTAATAACCACATCTGTATTTGCGGCAGCTAGTTCGAGGGCGCTTTTTTCGAGTAGCTCGATGATCTCCAGGTTTACGGCTTCTTTTAAGATATAAAAATCTTCCAGCGATTGTTCCATGGTAGTGAAGTAATCAATGGCAACAATGTGTGCGGTTTTACCGGTATCCATCAGGTATACTACCGTGTTTTCTATATCCGGTTTCTGTAAAATGGTTTTGATAGCGGGTGTGAGTTCTCGCAATTGTTTTGCGGTGGCCCCCAAACCGATCTCAAGTCTTATTTCAACTTTTCTTTGAATGCGCAAGGTGATATTATCTATGATCGTATCCACCATTTGTTTATTCGGAACCGTTATGTAGGTCTTATCTGTGGTACGGATACGCGTACTGCGCAACCCGATCTTTTCTATATGCCCGGTGAAGTTGTTCACTTTTACAAGATCCCCGGTGATAAAGGGTTTATCAAAGAAGATGATAAAAGAAGCGATCAGGTTTTCCATGCTCTCGCGTGTAGCCAATGCAATAGCCGCACCCACAATGCTCAAACCTGTGAGCAGGTTTCCGATATTTTTATTGAAAGAGAAACGTAGTACCAGCAGGATACCGATGATAACAAGTATCACTTTAAAAAAGTCCTTGAAAAAAATGATCAGCTGGTTATCCGTCTGGTCGTGGGTGAGGTTGGCTTTTTCCTCCAGGATCATCGCCACAAAATCGATCACGCGTAAACAGAGCCAGATAAACACAATGATCAAAGTGCCCGCAGCCAGTGAATCAATGATCATCCCAAAACTCACATGATAGATCTTGAAATTAAACTCCTGCGGAAAATTCAGTTTATCCACCGCAATGATGGAGATCAGCAGCACCAGGAATGTATCCAGCGGCTGCACCACCAGGTCAAGAAAAGATTGACGGGCAATATTCTTTGCGGCTTTGGCTACCAGCTTATATAAAAGCTTGGCCAGGTATTTTGAGATCAGCCGTTTGATGAGTATGGCCAGCAGGATGATCCCTATTACATACAGATAACTTTCGAGGGTATTGTTCAGAAACCGCTGTTGTAAAAAATTTCCCATACTGCAAGTTACAAAACATAGAAATGGTTATCACTCCCATTTGTGCAATTGCACATCGTTACCGTCAAATACGGCATAGGTAAAATTGCGGATCCAGTCGCCCAGATTGATATAGCGGCTGTTACCGGCCAGTTTACAATTCAATGGCAGGTGCCTGTGGCCAAAAATAAAATAGTCGTAGTGTTCTTTCTGTAATACTTCTTTGCTGTAAATGATCAGCCATTCATTTTCCTCACCCAAAAAGACCTCGTCTGATGATCCGGTTTTTTCCCTGCTTTTGCGGCTGAAATAATTGGCAAGCCCAATACCCCAGGTAGGGTGCAGCTGTCCAAACAACCATTGACAAACTTTACTGCGGAATATTTTCTTGATGAATTTAAAACCACGGTCGCCGGGCCCCAATCCATCCCCATGCCCTATATAGAATCGTTTACCGTTCCATTCAAAAATTTCAGGATGGTGATAAACAGGAATGTTCAGTTCTTTTTCAAAATACCCGCTCATCCACATATCATGATTGCCTACAAACACATGGATCGCAATCCCGCTATCCGTTAATTCGGCCAGTTTACCCAGCAGGCGCACATAACCCTTGGGCACCACTTTGGTGTATTCATACCAGAAATCGAAAATATCGCCAACAATAAAGATCTGTGCGGCGTCGTGACGGATGCTTTCGAGGAATGCCACTACTTTTTTTTCACGAACAAGACTACTTGCATGATCGGGGGCACCCAAATGGAAATCGGAGAGGAAGTATATTTTTTTATCGGAGGAGATGTTCATTGAATCAGCTTTGTTTTTTTTGCTGCAGGTACTGCAATACATCTCCACTCTCCACCAGCGGTTTACCCTGCGTATTGCCATTGAACCAATATACCCAGGCCTGTTCTGTTTGTCCGTTACAATAAACCGTTACCGGTTCTCTTCTGTATAAGGGCAATTCATTATTCTCGGTATTCAATCCCTCATAATCATCCAGCTGTGCCATGGCCCAGCCAAATTCTTCAGGATGATGGATCCGGTATAATTCGCCAATAATAAAATGGTCTTCATCAGTCGGAACGGCGGCAGGGTATTCTCCCATATCAAACAAGAGCCCTTTCACTTTTCCTTCGGCAACCGGTATAAAATAACGGCTGATATACGAATAGGCAGGATGCTGAAAACCACTTCGCAGCGTTCCATAAACAAATAACTGGTGAATAGATTCCTGCATAAAACCGGGGTAATTAACTGTCAACTAAAAAACAAAACACTTCTTTGGGTCCATGTACACCCACCACCAGTGTTTTTTCAATATCTGCCGTACGGCTGGGGCCTGTGGCCAACGTAACCATTGATGGAAACTGCTGTCCATATCCTTCGCGCAGTTGCTGCAAACTGTCGCTGATATCGTACACCAGTTGTTTGGTGTAAGCTATACAGATATGTACCGGTGCGTACACGCTTGTGGTTCTTCCACTTAATTGTGCGCTGCTCATTACGATACTGCCCGTGCGCGCAATCAATGCTTCACAACCGGTAATGGCTGCATCGCAACCTGCCAGGTCATCGGTATAGATGGTGGTGAGGCCGGCCTGGGACAGGCCTTCCTGCATAGCCGTTTCGCGCGAATAGAGTTTTGTCCATTTACGCAGTGAGATCAATGTCTGTAACTGGCTTACCAGTTCGTTCTCATCGGCACAAAAAGAAAACCGGCCCTCGAGTTTGCTGAAGTTCTCTGCAAATTCAATTTCCAGTTCCTGTCGGGATGGTAAGAATACTGATTCATTACCCTCACTGGCCGGAAACGGCACAGGCACCGGTGTAGCCAGTGCCTGTTTTATTTTTTGTAAGATATTTTCTCTGGATGTACTTGCCATGTTTATCCGATGATAGATGGTTCAGAATTTTCAGATGAAGTACCCGGTCCCGCTGTGTGTTCCCCAACGGTATGGTCATTACTCTGTTCCGGTTCGATCTCTACCAGTTTCTTTTCTTCAAAAGGGCGTTTACCGATCAGCAATTCAACATCGCTTTTGTGTAACACCTCTTTATCGAGCAACTCTTTCGCAAGTTTTTCAACCTGTTCTTTTTTCTCTGTCAATAACTTCAAAGTCCGCTGGTATGCTTCATCAATGATACCACGCACTTCTTCATCAATGATCTTTCCGGTTTCTTCGCTGAATGGTTTGGTAAACGTGTTCTCCTGTGAAGGATCGTAAAAACTCACATTACCCACTTTATTATTCATACCATAGGCGGTAACCATGCTATAGGCGATCTTGGTGATCTGTTGCAGGTCGTTTGCTGCACCGGTTGATATTTTTCCGAAGAAAATTTCCTCAGCCGCACGACCACCCAATGTCATACAGATCTGGTCCATCAACTGATCCGTATTATATAAGTACTGCTCTGTTGGCGTGTATTGCGCATAACCCAATGCTGCGGTTCCGCGTGGCACGATGGTTACTTTTAATAAAGGATACGCATGTTCCAGAAACCATCCGCAAACAGCGTGGCCGGCTTCATGATAAGCGATAATGGATTTTTCGTGTGGTGCAATGATCTTGTTCTTTTTCTCCAGACCACCGATCACCCTGTCGATCGCATCCTGGAAATCGATCATTTCTACCGATTCTTTTCCTTTTCTTGCTGCGATCAACGCGGCTTCATTACACACATTCGCGATATCTGCCCCTGCAAAACCCGGTGTTTGTTCAGCCAATTTATGCAGGTCGAGGTTCTCGGATATTTTGATCGGTAACAGGTGTACTTTAAAGATCGTTTCACGGCCTTTTACATCCGGTTTGTCGATCGAGATCTGGCGGTCGAAACGGCCCGGTCTTAACAAAGCCGTATCCAATACATCCGGCCTGTTGGTAGCTGCCAGGATAATGATACCGGTATCTCCGCCAAAACCATCCATTTCAACAAGCAACTGGTTCAGGGTGTTCTCTCTTTCATCGTTGCTCATGATGGCATTCCGTCCACGGGCACGGCCAATCGCATCGATCTCATCAATAAAGATGATACAAGGGGCTTTTTCACGGGCCTGCTTAAACAGGTCACGCACACGGCTTGCACCCACCCCTACAAACATCTCCACAAAATCACTTCCGCTCAAACTGAAGAAAGGAACCTGTGCCTCACCCGCCATGGCTTTTGCCAGCAGGGTCTTACCGGTTCCGGGAGGGCCGATCAATAAAGCTCCTTTTGGGATCTTACCACCGAGGGCCGTATATTTTTTGGGGTTCTTTAAGAAGTCAACGATCTCCATCACTTCCACTTTCGCTTCATCCAGACCGGCTACATCCGCAAAGGTTACATTCACTTTCGCGCCTTTATCAAACAGTGTGGCTTTGGATTTTCCGATACTGAAAATACCACCGGGACCACCGGCTCCGCCCTGTCCGCCCATCTTACGCATCAGCAGTACCCAGGCACCGATGATGATCAGGAGTGAGAGAACGGTATTGGCTACCGGACCAAACCATTCTCCTTCTGAGAAAGATTTTACCGGTACTTCTGTGAGGGTCGGGTTTTCTTTATAGGTATCGGCCAGTCTTTCCTGGAATTTGTCGATACTGTTCACTTCAAATTCAAACAAAGGAGACCCTTTCGCTTTCTCTTTGGAGATCACGGTTTTGCCGAATTTGGCTTTATAAAAATCTTTGTAGAGGCTATCCGGTTTAATGTAGACCCTTACTTTATCTTTTCCTTTGATCAGGTCCATCTTCTCAACATCGCCTTTTACCAGCATGTTTTGTTTAAACTCCTGTTCGTAGGTAGGAAGCAGTTCCGGCGCAAATTTCATGAATTGCGCAGAAAGCAGCACCGCTGCAATGATCGCATATACCCAATAAATGCTGAATTTGGAGCCCTTACGGGGTCCGTCGCCTTTTTCCGGGCCACCTGGTCTTATATTCTTGTTTTCCTGTGACATATCAATATCTCTCTGTAAATAATTACGTTTTCTTCTGGGTTAAACGATTGACTATGACTGATATTTTAAAATGAACTTATTCGTCGTGCATTTGTGAACCTGCATCGCTCCACATTTCTTCCAGTTTGTAGAACTTTCTGGCATCGGGGTGCATCACATGTACCACAATATTCACATAATCGGTCAATACCCACTGGAACGACTGCCTGCCTTCATGTTTATAAGGCCATTCCCCACAGAGTTTCTGTACCTGGTCTTCTACAAAATCGCAGATGGCTTTTACCTGTGTGGTGCTGGATGCTTCACAAACCACAAAAAAATCGGCTGAAGCTTCGGGTATTTTCCGAAGGTCAAGGCTCACGATATTCTCCCCCTTCTTATCCTGTATGGCTTTGATGATGGTCTTAAAAATCTTTGAATTGCGGGTCAGCCTCGTGATCTTACTTTTTTCACGGCTTTGTAAAACAGAAAGAGGTTCCAATAATCAACCGGGTTTTAATGATGTAATGTTCGCTGGTTCCGGGCGGTGCTTCAACCCATACTATTTTATGGCTATGGAACCCCGCTGAACTAACTTTGTCAAAAATAGTAATTCTTTGTCACGCTTACCTGCTAAAAGTACCATCGGGCAACCATTCGTGGAATTAGTTACCGTGGATAGTACCAACATCTATGCCATGGACCACCTGCAGGCTAATTTGGCTGCTCATGGGGCCGTATTTTTTGCCCATAGCCAAACAGCGGGCAAGGGCCAGCATGGCAAACAATGGGTTACCGATCCGGGGGCGAATATTGCAATGTCGGTGGTATTGGATTGTTCTTTCCTTTCCCTTGGCCACCAGTTTCCCCTGAGTGTGATGGTTTCTCTTGCAGCTTACGACCTTTTCTCGGCTTATGCGGGTGAGGAAACTTTTATTAAATGGCCGAACGATATTTATTGGCGTGACAGAAAGGCAGGGGGTATTTTAATTGAAACACAGGTACGGGGCAGTATCTGGCAGGCGGCAGTTGCAGGTATCGGCATGAACCTTAACCAGACCCGGTTCCCGGATATTGTTCAGAACCCTGTTTCCTTAAAACAGATCACCGGAAAGAATTTTAACACCATTGCGCTTGCCCATGAATTGTGCGGCCATCTTCAAAAACGCTATCTGCAGTTAGCAAAAGGCGGAGAGAGTGAGATGCTCATTGAATATAATGATCACTTATATAAGAAAGGGCAGGAAGTAAAACTGAAAAAAGGGCCCATTGTTTTTACAGCACATATTTCAGGCGTTTCCGCCAATGGGGAATTATTGGTAAAGGATAGCCTGGAAGAGAGTTTCCGTTTTGGCGAGGTTGAATGGGTGTTGCCTGCCGTTAGCTGAGATCAGGTAATGATCTTCTCAAGCAACTGGTTCTTTTTATCCTGTGCGAGATACACTTCTGCATCGTTGTTCATGATCACGATATAGTCTTTCTTATCTACTTTTTTGATATGGTTCAGGTTAACAAGGTAGCTGCGGTGTGTTCTGAAAAAAGGACCTGTACTTTCGAGGTATTCGAAATCGATCAGTTTCTTGGTAATGGTCAACACGCCGTGAGAGGTTGTATAAAATTTCGTGTAGCTACCTTCTGCCTGCAGGTAAATAATATCTTCCATCCGCACCACAAAAATGGTTTCAGCTGTTTGTAATACGATCTTCTTATCCTGCTGGCTGGAAAAATTATCTTTCAGTACCCTGTACTGTTTGTTTTCATTTACCAGTTCGTCGGTATTAATTTTTTTAAGCGCCCTTGTAATATGTTCCAGCCTTACCGGTTTTAAAATATAGTCAACAGCAGAGGTCTCAAATGCGCGTAAAGAGTGTTCACTATACGCTGTAACAAAGATGATCTTGAAATTGAGGTGTTGCTCATCAAAAAAATCAAGCAGTTCAAAACCACTGTATCCGGGCATGGCAATGTCCAGGAACACGAGATCGGGTTTGAGTTTATTAATGGTCTTTACCGCTTCGGGTACATTCTTGCAATCGGCCACGACTTCTACCTGGCTGAAGTTTTCTTCCAGCAAACCCTGTAATGCCCGTCTGGCGTTAGGTTCATCATCCACAATAATGGCCCTTATTTTTTGCATACGATACCGAAGTTAAACTGAGTACGTTTATGGATGTTCATTTTTTTTATAAAGCATGAGGATCCTTACTGTAATCAGGAATAATCAATTCTATTTTTGTGCCCAGTGATTGCCCGCGTTCATCCAGTTTATCTGTGATCTCACAGGTGATCTTTTGTTTGAACAACCGGTTAAACAGCTCCATTCTTTCCGTTAAGGCTGCGGTGGCAAAACTGAATGGTTTGCTCTTGCTCCGCTTATTGATCTCCATGGATTGGATCCTGCCAATACCATTGTCATCGATCACTACACGAAGCCCCTCTGCTGTTTTTTCAAACAGGATATCTACTTTCTTTTCTCCGGGTTTATGCATCAACCCGTGTTTTACCGAGTTCTCGGCAAAGGGTTGTAACAACAAAGAAGGAATAAGTATTTCTGAGAGATCGTCATCCATGTTCACGGTTTCTATTTTGTATTCGAAGCCCCCATCAAAACGGGCTTTTTCCAGTTCAAGATAGAGACGGAGGTTTTCTATCTCATCTTTCAGCGATAACAACTGTTTATCACTTGCCTGCAGTGTTTTCCGCATCAGGTCGCTGAAATTGCCCAGCAGTTCACCGGCTTCTGTTTTTCTGTTGCCATATACCAGTCCCTGCACTGTGTTTAACACATTATACAAAAAGTGGGGATTCATTTGCGCGCGCAGGGCTACCAACTGGCTTTTCAGCAGGTGCTCTTTGATCATCTGGCTTTTTAAGAGGCTGCTTTTCCAACGGCGAAGAAAGAGCCAGCAGATAGCTCCGGTAGCAAGCAGCACAGCAAACAGGAACAATGGTTTTTGCCAAAAAGGTTTAGGAACCACAAAGGCAAAACTTCGCACCACGCTTTTGTAATTTGTTCCGGCAATGGCTTTGATCTCAAAAATATATTTACCCGGAGAAAGCCTGTTAAAAGTAAGCTGGTTATTGAATGTTCCTACAGATCTCCAGATGGTATCAATGCCTTTGAGACGGTATTGATACATCAGGGCCGTTGTTGAAATGTAATGGAGTGCTTCAAAATAGAAAGTGATCTCATTTGTATTCTCAGGCAACATCATCTGATCCTGGATATTCGTTCCATTACCCGTTGCTTTCAGCATCGGGAACCGGATCTCAAAATTAAAATAGCGGGGAACATTATACCTGACCAGTATGCCGGTGGGTGTGGCAAAAAGGATTTTTCCCTTCTCCACTATAAAATCATTGATAATGGTATTGGTGAGCCCGTATTCTTCCAGGTAATTGGTGATGGAGCCATTGGTGGCATCTATCCTGTCGAGCCCATCATCTGTTAATACCCAGATATACTTATCATCTTTCAGCACTTTCCTTACATACACGCTACTCAGGCCGTCTTTTAGGGTATAGGTCCTGATGATCTTTCCATTCCGAAAAATCATCACCCCCCTGGTTGAGGATGCCACTACCAGATCGCCGTTATATTGCTGCTGCAGCGATTTGGCCACCACGGGTTTTCCTTCTGCATCTTTCAGGATCCGCTCGGTTCCGTCATAATTATATTCATACAATCCATCTTCATAGCCTATCCAGAAAACATTTTTATCTGCTGAGGAAAGAACAGAAAGCCCTCTTTTAGGACGTAAGATGATTGATGAATGCAAGCCTCCGTAATTGGCAAAACTGTTCTGATATTTTACATACAAAGGACAACTGATCTGCGGAAACCGGTTTGTATCGTTGAACTTATCGTTCATGACATACCCGCCGTTGAATGTAACAAAGATCAGGTTGCCATAACGGTCCCGTTCAACCCCTTTATTATAATCGAGCAGTTCAACCGGTTCTTTCTGATCCTGCTTGAACACGCCACGATTGGTAATGATCACATTAGCCGTGGTCTCATCCCGGATAAATTCCGTTTGTCTCAGTTTTGCAAGGTTATATTCAAAACTCTGCCGGTTATCCAGGTTCAGTTTTGCCAATAACCCCTGGCTATTACCGGCCAGAATTTCACCATCCGGCAGGGCCTGCAGTTTGGTAAAATTATCCGAAAGCGGGTCTTCATATATTTTAATCAGCGTATTATATAAAGATGAACAGACAAAAACACCATCATCGAGCGTACTGAACCAATAATTGCCCTGGTAATCTTTTACTACATCTGTTACCCGCTCATTCGGAAGAAAACATTTGACCTCACCCGTTTGTTTATTCCATTTATAGGCACCGTTTTGGGTACATAGCCAATACTCACTGTTGTCGATAGCGATACTCTGAAAAATATAAATATCAGCCGGTAGGTCTATTTTGGGTAAGATCTGGCACTTTCCGTCAATCATTTCAAAAGGCTCCGTCCTGTCAAGCCCTACACCTATTCCCATTAACCCGTTCCGGTTACTTACAAAACGGAAATCGTTATACTTCTGTTCAGTATTCACCCAACCGGATCCTTTTGGATTGTCTGCATAGATATATCCACCATTTGAAAATGCATAATACCGGTCTTTGTAATACACAGAGGTAATGATCGGGTCGTATATATCATGCGCCTGGATGATCTTCAATAACCGGTGATCGGTTTTATCATATTCATAAACCCCTTTGAACGAATGGAACCAGATCTGTTTTGAGCCGATCACAACATTATTAAAAGTGGCCACTTCTTTGATCGCATTATTGTCGATACTGAATTTGATCAGGCTGTCGTTCTGGTAATAAAACAGCTGGTTATAAAAATTCATGCACCAGATCTTACCATCGCTGTCTTCCTGCAGATAACTCACTGCTTTTGAGGAAGTATGATCAAAGGGGATCTGAATAAATGTTCGGCCATTGAATCTGTACAGGCCTTTATCGGTACCCAGCCAGATATAGCCCTTAGTATCTGTGAGCATATCATATACCACTTGTGTGGGTAGCTGCTCGGGGTAATTCAGCTTTTTTACATAGGGGAACTGTCCACTGGCCTGGAAGAAAAAAAAGGACAATATCATTCCACAGAAAAAACGCATGATTTCTCTATAAACAGTTGTGTAAAAACGTTTTAAAGTTAACAGCTGTAAGTGATATCCTCTCAATTTTATCTCCAAAACCGCCATCCGGCTATTTCCTATACCGCCGATAGGGAAATAAGGGGCGTTCATGTAAAAAAACAGGCCGTTGGTAAAAGAACTACTACAGAATCCGTTGAAAGAAGCAAATTGCATTCATTACTTATCAGTAATAATTGGGGGTAAGAGAGCTGCATACACTGCAGCTTTCTTCGTTTATATACTTCATTGGGTTTTTTCTGCCATTAGATTGTACTTTGCACCCATCTTTCACTATTTTCTACAGCAGCAATGGATACAGTAAAACTTACCCGCTACTCACATGGTGGCGGATGTGGTTGTAAAATTTCTCCCGCCGTACTGGACACTATCTTAAAAAGCAACAGTCATGCACCGGTAAATAAGCGCTTATTGGTAGGTAACAGCAGTAAAGACGATGCGGCAGTTTACGATCTTGATAATGGCATGGCCCTGATCAGCACGACCGATTTTTTTATGCCGATCGTTGATGATCCTTTTTCATTTGGCAGGATTGCCAGTGCCAATGCCATCAGCGATGTATATGCCATGGGGGGCAAACCCATTCTGGCCATTGCTATTCTCGGATGGCCCGTAAATACTTTGTCGCCCGAACTTGCACAACAGGTTTTGGAAGGAGCGCGGCAGATCTGTGCAGAAGCGGGTATTCCATTAGCGGGCGGACATAGTATTGACTCTCCTGAACCTATTTTCGGTCTTTCGGTAAACGGGCTGGTTGCCATTGATAACCTGAAACAAAACAATACCGCCAAAGAAGGCGACCTGATCTTCCTGACCAAACCTCTGGGAGTGGGTATATTGACCACAGCACAGAAAAGGGACCTCTTGAAACCCGAATACCTGGAACAGCTATTACAACAACTGGGTACATTAAATAATGTGGGTGAGGCATTGGGAAGTGTGGAAGGTGTTCACGCCATGACAGATGTAACCGGCTTTGGCCTGCTCGGCCATTTGATAGAGATGGCCGATGGCAGCGGTATCAGCGCCAGCATTGATTATGCGGCAACTCCTATTATTCCGGCAGCAAAGGAATATGCAGCACAAAAAGTGGGTCCGGATGCTACTTTCCGAAACTGGAACAGTTATGGCAGTAAAGTGGGTTTTGCACCCGGCGTAAATGTGATGGAAGCGTTCAGCATATTACCTGATCCGCAAACAAACGGTGGTTTATTGATTGCCGTTGATCCGGCATCGAAAGAAGTTGTACAAAAAATATTAGTTGAAAACGGGCTGGCTGATTTTGCTCAACCTATCGGTGTAATGACTGCCCGTGAAGAAAAAACAGTGACCGTAAAATAAGCGGTTTTTTCTCTGTGTAACTCCGTGTACTCTGTCTCTCTGTGTTAAAAACAGCACTAAACACATCCGTCAGTTTAAAGGATCGGTTATGTCTTTTAACACAGAGGGCACGGAGGGACAGAGGCTCATAGAGGGTTAAAGCAATCCATCTATTTTTTTAGCGAGCTGGTGATCTTTTTCAGTTACGATATCACCGGCATCATGCGTGTTTAACCAGATCTCTACCGTATTCCACACATTGGTCCATAAAGGATGGTGGTCCATTTTCTCTGCTTCCAGGGCAACTCTTGTCATGAACGCAAAAGCTTCAGAGAAGTTTTTGAAAGTAAATTTCTGATAGAGGGTGTTGTTTTGTTGAACCCAACCCCCAACCCCTAAAGGGGCGCTATTTTTTTCCATAAAATATATTTGTTTGAATTGATCATCCGTTCCCTCTCAGTCGGTTAGGGAGTTTAGAAGACCATGTTCCCTTTATTCCTGATCTGCTCGTTCGTTAGTTCAGCTACTAATTGAACGCCGGCAATATTTTTAACCGCCGATTTGATCCAGTTACATTTTTCATCGTCTACAAAATCGCCTTTCATCAGCCAGAGAAAATCCATGTGTTTGAATTCGGGAAGCAGGTATTCGCCGTCGAACTGGTTATGGTAAAGATAGTGTACCAGGAAGCTGTTAGGTTCTAAGGATTGATAGACGGAAAAATAATAACTGCGGTCTTTTTTCCTGAGATGGATCTCGATCTCGGGATTCAATCTGAACTTGTACCCCAGCATATTATTGAGCTGAAGACAGAACTGGTAGTTCTTAACCGGCGCCGTAATGCCCAGCAGGCGTGTGTCTTCAAAGAAGTCATCATTCAGTCCATCAACATCCAGGCGCAGTTTCATGTGATTGGTTTATAATTCTACATCGAACACTTTTTCTTCATTGCCTCTTTTGATCCTGAGTTTTACTTTATCACCTTTTTTAAAGTTACCCAATGCAGTCATGTAACTTTTTACATCTACAAATTTGAAATCGCCCAACTGCAATAACACATCTCCTGCCTGCAAACCGATCCTTTCTCCGGTTTTACCCGGGCTCACACCATCAATGCGCATACCTGTTCCGCTATATCCATAATCCGGTATCACACCCAGGCTTACCGTAAAAGTACGGCGGCCCTGTTGTTCTTCGCGGGTTTTAGTGAAGGGTAGTTTACCCTTGCTGTCGGTTGATTGGATGATCTGGTAAACGAGTTTCACAATATCTTTTTCTCCTTCATAATTGATCTTTTCCCAATCATCTGTTGCTTTGTGATAATCGCTATGGCTTCCGGTAAACATAAAAAGTACGGGCATGTCTTTACGATAGAAAACGGCATGATCACTCGGGCCGCTGCCGCTACTGTCGAATTTATACAACAGATTGGTTTTTTCTTTGGCAAACACTTCACCCCAAACCGGTGAGGTACCATAACCGCCGATCGTGAGTTTGTGTGAAGTATCGTATCGTCCCACCATATCCATATTGATCATATAATTGGGTGTAACGGCAATGGTAGGGTTATCGGCCCAGTATTTACTTCCCAGTGTTCCCAGTTCTTCTCCGGAAAAATTAAGGATGAGATAATTATTATTAAGCGGAGCACTTTTCTTCAGCATCCTTGCCAATTCGATCAGCGCCGCGGTACCACTGGCATTATCATCAGCGCCATTGTGGATGACATGACCGGTATCAAGCGCCTTGGCTTCAATCCCGTACCCCAGGTGATCATAATGTGCGCCCAGTAATACGGTGTTGGCAGCATGATTATTAATAAAGCCTGTAATATTCTTACCATTGATCTTTTTATCGGAGAAATGGATATTGAGATCGATATTCAATGTGGCCCCGTTGTCTGAAAAATATTTCTGGTAGCCTTTTTTCGTGATATAGATCACCGGGATCTTAACAGCCGCAGTTTTATCATTCTTATTAAACTGGATATTATCCGTAAGGGAAGAAGTATTGTACAGAAACAATGCAGTAGCGCCTTTGGCAGACACGGTGTTCGCGAGTTTTTTTATTTCTTCTTCCACATCAAAATGCGGATTTGTTTTATTGTCTTCCAGGATCTCTTTCAGGTCTTTGAACCAGGGTTGTTTTGATTCGCTCAGGGCCATTGCCGGTGTTCCGGATACCGCTTTTGCGGCACTGAAAGCAAGGGGTATATATTCTGAATCGAGCGAGAGCAGTTTATCCTCCACTTTCAACCGGGTAACCGCATCGATCTGTTTGCCCTGGTCGATCGTAAAATCCTGCACATATCCGTTTACACCCTGTGGTTCCAGTCCCATTTGTTTGTATTGCGCAACAATATATTCCAAAGCCAGCTGTTCGCCCCTGCTGCCCGTCATCCTTCCTTCCAGTTTATCATCCGCCAGGTATTGAACATGCGATTTGAGATTGGCTACCAGTTCGGCATTGGCTTTTTCCTCTGCCTGGCGTTTCTTTT
Source organism: uncultured Chitinophagaceae bacterium (assembly GCA_966076165.1). Classification (GTDB taxonomy): domain Bacteria; phylum Bacteroidota; class Bacteroidia; order Chitinophagales; family Chitinophagaceae; genus Sediminibacterium. The sequence continues at coordinate 1,836 of CBHRAM010000038.1, read as the reverse complement.
TTTTACTTTGCGAATAGGTAAGTGCAGGAATTAACAAAACAACCAGCAGCATTTTTTTCATACATGATAACTTTACTGCGGCAAAAATAAGCGGATGGATGCAGCATAACGTAATTGTTGTGTAAATTCCTGTGAATTCTGTTCCCAATCTCGTAACCTTAACCCATTGTTTGCAGCTACTTTTGCAACTATCCCCTTTCATTGGCAAAAACAGATCTACATATAGCGTTGGTTGGTAACCCCAACAGTGGTAAGACCTCACTGTTTAATGCACTCACGGGGCTTAACCAGAAAGTGGGCAATTTTCCCGGGGTTACGGTTGATAAAAAGACCGGGCATATTATTTTGCCCGACTCATTTCATGCAGAACTGATCGATCTTCCGGGCACCTATAGTTTATATCCGCGCCGGGCCGATGAATGGGTGGCGTATAAAGTATTGATGGGTGCCGACACCGATATCAAAGCTGATCTGGTATTATTGGTGGCCGATGCCAGTAACCTGAAAAGAAACCTGTTGTTCTGCAGCCAGATCATTGACCTCAAGATCCCCGTGGTGATGGCTTTGACGATGAACGACCTGGCCGCCAAAAAAGATATTAAAATAGATATTGCCGGGCTCGAAGCAGAGCTGGGTATTCCTGTGGTATCGGTTAACCCGAGAAAGAACAAGGGATTGACCGAGTTGAAAAAAGTGTTATCGCGGGTTGCGAAAACCAAAGAAAGCATTACCAACGAGTTCATGGATACCAAAGCACTGGCCCCTGCTTCTATAGATGGGGTTCAGCAGCTGTTTCCTGCGCTCAGTAATTATGCCTCGGTTCATTACCTGATCAACCACGAAAATTTTCCGCTTACAGATACAGAACAGGAGGCGATTGAAGAGATCGAGATCAAAAATGAATTCAATCCCACCAAAACACAGGCCGAAGAGATCATGCAGCGTTATACACGCATCCGGCAGATCATGAAACAGCATGTGGTGGAGCCGGGGCCGCTGGAGAAAAAAATGTTCTCCGATTATTTGGACAATATTTTACTGCACCGTACCTGGGGTTACCTGATTCTTGTATCGGTTCTGTTTTTATTGTTCCAGAGTATTTTCTGGCTGGCCCGTTTTCCGATGGATGGCATTGAATGGTGTTTTAAAGAAGCCAGTTTCTGGCTCAACCATCATTTACCGGTAGCCTGGTGGAGCGATCTCTTTATTAACGGGTTTGTAGCCGGCTTAAGCGGGATCCTTGTTTTTGTTCCCCAGATCATGATACTTTTTGGATTGATCACCATGCTGGAAGATTCGGGCTATATGGCAAGGATCAGTTTTCTTACCGACAGGCTGATGCGCAAAGTGGGCTTGAACGGAAAAAGCGTTATGCCCATGATCAGCGGTTTTGCCTGTGCAGTGCCCGCCATCATGAGTGCGCGTAATATTGAGAATAAAAAAGAAAGGCTGCTCACCATCCTGGTTACGCCGTTGATGAGTTGCAGTGCCCGTTTGCCCGTATACACGATCCTCATCTCATTGGTGATCGATGATAAATATTATTTCGGTTTTCTCAGTTTACAGGGCCTGGTGATGATGGGTCTATACCTCTTAGGTACCGTTATGGCACTGATCGTGAGCTATGTGATGAAATGGTTTATCCGCATCAAAGAGAAAAGCTTTTTTATTCTCGAATTACCCATTTACCGAGCACCCCGCTGGAAGAATGTGGGTATTACCATGGTAGAAAAAGCGAGGATCTTTGTAACGGATGCTGGTAAAGTGATCATGATCATCAGTCTGTTGTTATGGTTCCTCAGTTCTTACGGACCGGGCAGCCGTATGCAGAAAGTG
>CBHRAM010000037.1:0-16257 GCA_966076165.1 uncultured Chitinophagaceae bacterium | reverse complement strand
CCGGGCTGCTTTTGCTTCTAACAAAATGTGCTTCGCATCATTTTGTTTGCCGAGGCCATTTGCCCGGCACTGAACCAAAAGAGGCCCGTCCACAGGAACTGATTAGAAACTATTCATTGAGTACTCAGTAATATTGATTTTTTTGAGTCATTTATAGAATGAATTGTTTAATAGCACAACACCCTATTATAGTTTCTCAAACCGGGCCTGGAAGAACCGGAGGTATTTGGGTTCATAGATCATCTTCATTCCCTTAATGGATTTGCGGCGTTCAAAGACCCTTGCAGCCGATTCTGCGATCACATCCATATGTGCCTGCGTGTACACCCTGCGTGGAATGGTAAACCTTACCAGTTCCAGTTTGGGGTAATAATTTTCACCATTGGCTTTTCTGCCGGCGGAAACAACACCTCTTTCCATTGTTCTTACTCCTGAATCGAGATACATTTCTGCAGCAAGGGTTTGTGCAGGAAAATTATTTTGGGGGATATGCGGCAGAAATTTTTTCGCATCTACAAAAATGCCGTGCCCGCCAATGGGTTTCACGATAGGCACCCCATATTCCATCATTTTTTCGCCCAGATAGATCACCTGTCCGATTCTGGCTTTGATATGTTCATCACTCACACTCTCGCCAATACCAATGGCCATGGCTTCCATATCACGGCCCGCAAGCCCGCCATACGTATGCAGCCCTTCATACACCACAACCATATTTCTTGCTTCTTCAAACACATCCCAGTCATTAACCGCCAGAAATCCGCCGATATTCACCAAGGCATCTTTTTTGGCACTCATAGTGGCACCATCTGTATAAGAGCAGATCTCTTTCACGATCGATGCAATGGACCGGTTGGCATACCCTTTCTCTTTTTGCTGAATAAAGAAGGCATTCTCCGCAACCCTTGTCATATCATGGATCACACGGATCCCATGCTTCTTTGTAAACGCACGCAGGTCTTTCAGGTTTTGCATACTGATGGGTTGTCCGCCTGCCATATTCACACTGGTGGCCATACTTACATACGGGATCTTTTCAGCACCATGTTTTTTGACCAGTGCCTCCAGTTTTCTGAGATCGATATTTCCTTTAAATGGAAATTCATTCTCTGCATCATGTGCTTCATCAATGATCACATCCTCAAATTTTCCGCCAGCCAGTTCCTGGTGCAGACGCGTGGTGGTGAAGTACATATTACCCGGTATGATATCTCCTTTTTTAATCAGCACCTTCGAGAGAATATTTTCTGCACCACGCCCCTGGTGTGTTGGGATCAGGTATTTGTATCCATACACTTCCTTCACCACTTCTTCCAAATGATAAAAATTTCTGCTACCTGCATACGCTTCATCACCCATCATCATACCCGCCCATTGTCTGTCGCTCATAGCAGAGGTACCACTGTCCGTAAGCAGGTCGATATATACATCTTCCGATCGCAGAAGAAACGTATTGTAACCCGCTTCTTTCATGGCTTTTTTTCTTTGTGCAGGTGTTGTCATTTTTAACAACTCCACCATCTTGATCTTATAGGGCTCGGCCCAGCTTTGTTTGATCGTTTTCATCTGTTGGTCTTTTAATTATTCAATGGGTTTCAGTTTTGCAGTAAAATGCCTGAGCATGGGTGCTTCTTCGGTGATCATCAATCCTTTGATTTTTTCTCTTTCTTCAAATACTTCAATGATCACTTCTGATACATAATCAATATGGCTTTGTGTGTACACCCTTCTGGGGATGGCCAGGCGCACGAGTTCCAGTTTGGCAGGCGCGAGTTTGTTTTGTTCATCATATTTTCCAAACATCAGTGAACCGATCTCAACGCCGCGTATGCCGCCATGTACATACAGAGCCCCTACCAATGCCTGGCCCGGGTATTGCTCAACGGGAATATGTGGCAGAAAGGCCCGGGCATCAATATAGATCGCATGTCCGCCGGCAGGCTGCATCACCGGTACGCCGGCTGCGATCAGTTTATTAGAAATGTATTCAATACTGCGGATGCGGTATTGTAAGTAATGTTCATCCATCACTTCGGTTAAACCGATGGCGATAGCTTCCAGGTCCCGCCCCGCCAGTCCGCCATAGGTAGGAAAGCCCTCGGTCATAATCAGCAGGTTTCTGCATTGTTGGGCAAGTGCTTCATCGCGCAAGGCCAGGAAGCCGCCGATATTGGCGAACGCATCTTTTTTCGCACTCATGGTACAGCCTTCTGCATAAGAAAACAGTTCATGCACGATCTCGGGAATGGACCTGTCCGCATATCCTTCTTCACGCAGTTTAATAAAATAGGCATTCTCTGCAAACCGGCAGGCATCAATAAAAAGCGGGATATGGTTGGCCTCACAGACTTCTTTTACTTCGCGTATATTCTGCATACTCACCGGCTGGCCACCGCCTGAGTTATTGGTAACGGTGATGATACAAAGCGGAATATGGGCTGCGCTTTTTTCTGCGATAAATTTCTTCAGTGCCAACACATCCATATTACCCTTAAACGGAGCGGGAACAGAAGGGTGTTTGCCTTCTTCACAAACCAGGTCAACCCCTTCTGCACCGGAATATTCAATATTGGCGCGGGTTGTATCGAAGAGGGTATTGCTTACAAAATATTTTCCTTTACCGCCCAGTATACTGAAGAGGATCTTTTCTGCAGCACGGCCCTGGTGCGTGGGTATCACCAGGGGCATACCGGTTAGTTCCTGAATGGTTTTTTCGAAACGGAAAAAACTGGGACTGCCTGCATACGATTCATCGCCCTGCATCATACCTGCCCACTGGTTGCTGCTCATGGCACTGGTGCCGCTGTCTGTGAGCAGATCGATCAGCACTTCATTGGCATGGATGAGAAAGGGGTTATAAAATGCATTTTGTAAGATCTCTGTTCTTTGTTCTTTTGTATTGAAATAAACCGGCTCAACCGATTTGATCCGGAAGGGTTCTATAATTGTTTTCATTTGTTTATATTTATAAGGATGAACTGCGGGTATGGCCCCGGCAGTTTACGAAAGCCCATATAAAGGCCGTAATGCTATCAGATGGATGATGATACACGGAGTGGCACAAACCTTAGTTTGTAAATGGCATCAGATATGTTTGACAGGAATGCAGTACCCCGCTAGAAGAGAGGGGATCAGGATGGGCGGCTGATAATATTTTTCCAGAGTTGCACGATACAAAGTTCGTGTTTTCTTTGAATTAACCACTATTTCAAGGCACTTAATCTTACCGCTATGCAACGAATTGTATCCGTCTTATTGATAGGCTTATCGGTTGCCTGCTCCCCCTACAAAAAGACAACACTTACTGCCGGACAATACCTGACCAATCGCTGGAAAGGTGCTGACGAGATCACCGTTACCAAAGCGATCGGCACGTATCAATCGCGGGCCGAAGAAGATAAGGGGTTTATGATGCTGTTTGATTATTCCTATACGCTGGTAAACAAGAACAGTACGGCAGTGCCGGTTAATAAAGGGTTGCAGGTGGGTAATTTTGACAGTAAAAACAATCCGATCCTTGCCAATAAAACACCCACTTATATTCCCGACAACCGGAACCGCAGTTCAGAAAACAGAGTGGTAAAATTTATGGAATTTCATTTCGACAGCACAAGGCGCGTAAAGTATGTTTATGCAGAAGGGTTCCCGGATTCTGTGTATTATGTAAAAAGAAATTAACTACACATCCGCTTCATTGAACGATAGCTGCAGGCTGGGTAAATTTGTTTTTACTTTTCTGCAAACCACTCCGGCCTTATCCAGCATTAAGCGCGAAGCTTTGGCCGAATCGGTTGCCTCATATTTATCTGAGAGATAGATCACTTCTGTGATACCAGCCTGTATGATGGCTTTGGTGCATTCATTGCAGGGAAATAAAGCGGTATATATTTTACAGCCCCGCAGGTCCATTCCGATATTATTCAGGATGGCATTCAGTTCTGCATGGCATACATAGGCGTATTTGGTATCAAGAAAACCGCCCTGTTTTTCCCAGGGAAATTCATCATCATCACAACCCATCGGAAAACCGTTGTACCCGGCCCCTACGATCTTATTCTTATCATTTACAATACAGGCACCTACCTGGGTTCCGGGATCCTTACTGCGCATGGCCGAAAGCAGGGCAACCCCCATAAAATACTCGTCCCATGAAATATAATCCTGTCTTTTTTTCAAAGCAGTTTCTTTATATGTAATTGAATGATACGAATTTATAACATTTCCCGCCATACAGCCCGCAGCCGTATGGATAAACGGTTTTTTGTATCCTTTTTTACGTCGTAACTTTAATACACTTTAAAATTGATTGCCATGCAAAAAGCATCCCGGCTGTTTCTCATGGTTTTACTTTGCCTCCTGTTTGGCCAACAGATCAATGCTCAGGGCAAATTCATCGGAAATACAGGCACACTCAGTTTCTTCGAATTATATGATACCGAAGGGAACCGTATTAAGACCGCCAGTGAAATGGGTATCAACGGAACACCCTTACTCCGGCCCGGTTGGGGAACGGGTGTGGTTCAATACCTTAACGGGACCACGGTTGCTTATAAAGCCATCAATTTTTCTTTGATGGAAAACAAGTTATACTATACCCAGAACAAGAAACTCTTTACTGTGGCACAGCCTATCAATTCTTTCGATATCAAATATGCAAATGAAGAAGGAGATTCTGTAGCCTATCATTTTAAGAACGGGTTTCCCATCATCGATAACCAGGATCCGGAAAGTTTATATGAAGTTTTGTATGAAGGAGAGAACCTGCAGTTGCTGCAATGGAGCCACAAAAAAATAAAAGAGATCAACAATTACGGAAGCAGCCGTGAAAAAGAATTTTTTCAGGATCAGCAACTCTATGTATACCTGCCCAAAGAAAAAAGGATCGCTGTATTGAAGCAGGCATTGCCGGCTATCAAGAAAACACTACCGGCTTATGCAGATGTGATCAAAACCTATTTTGATACACATACAGCAAGCATCAGAGACAAAGAAGATCTTGTGTACCTGATGGCATATCTGGATAAACATCACTAAATACGGTTTCTGTCTTTTCGTGTCCAGTACAGGTAAAAAGGAACACCCAATGCGATCAGGCCCAGTCCTGCCAATGCTTCGCGTGGCTGGCTTTGCAGGGCAACCCCGATCAGCAATACACAGAACACACAGAACAGAAAAGGTGTGAAAGGGTATGCGATCACCCGATAGGTTCTTGGCTGCAAGGGCTCACGCTTACGCATCAGGATCACTGCCAAAGCGGTGGCCCCATAAAAAATAAACGCAGAGAATATAAGCATATCTGTTAATTGGTCGAAAGTGCCCGACCATACCAATAGTACGGACCATACTGCCTGCAGCAATAAAGACACAGAAGGTGTTTGGTAAACCGGATGAATTTTTTCTGCAGGTTGATAAAAATGGCCTTCGCGGGCCATTGCATAAAAGATCCTTGCAGAAGTTAAGATAGTGCTGTTGGTTGCATTGCAGGTAGTAACCAGTATCAGCAAGGCCACAAATAATTCGCCCCATTTGCCCCATACCATTTTCATCACTTCTACTGCAGCAATCTGGTTGGGGTGGGTACTGATCTTGATCAATTCATCCACCGGCAATATATACAGGTACACGAGGTTGAGTAAGACATACACAGCCATGATCGCCAAAGTGCCGATGCCCAGAGAAACCGGGAGGTTTCGTTTGGGGTTTTTGATCTCTTCGCCGATCAGTCCGATACAGTTCCAGCCCTCGTATCCCCAAAAAGCACCGAGACTTGCCAGGGTGATGGCTTTGACGAATGTCCATCCACTCAGCCCTTCTCCGGCCTGTGCGCCCGGTGTTACCAGGTTGTGTACACTACCTGCCGGAGATGATAGCCCTGCAACAATGATCACTACCGCAGCCATCAGCATTACAATGGTCATGATACGGCTTAGTTTTTCCGCATGTTTGATCCCGCGATAATTGATATAGCTCAATACAACAATGAGTAAGGAGGCAAGTAGTTTTACAGATACATTCTCAATTAAAAATCCGCCCACCGTAAAGGACCATACAGGTAGCGGAAGAATACTGTTAAACGATTGCGCAAAAATGTATGCGAGTGCCGCAATAGCTGCAGTCTTCAACACCACAAAATTTGCCCATCCATAGATAAAGGCAAAAAAACGGTTATATACTTTTTGAAAATAATAATACTCTCCTCCTGAATTGGGAAACATACCCACCATTTCTGCCGTACAGAGTGCACCGGCTAAACTGATGATACCGGCCAGGATCCAACACAACAAGACCAGTAAAGGTGATTGCAAAGTTGCAGACATCATCGCCACTTTCTTGAATACGCCCGATCCGAGGATGAGGCTGATCACAAGAAAGATAGATGAACGTAATCCTAATGTAGGCGTAAGTTTTTGCAAAATATCTATTTAGTATGATACCCTCGCGAACCCTTGCGCCCTTGTGTCTTAGCGGTTAAAAAAGTTTTACCGCAAAGGCGCTAAGAAACGAAGGAACGCGAGGGGTGTTATATTTTCTTATAGCCTAAGCCTGGTAATTCATTGGGGTATAGATATCCATCTTTTATCTGAAACCCGCCTTCTACCAGATCTTTTGCCAGGTCGAAGCTGCCATCCAGATCGAGATATTTTGTGTTACTGCAGGAATAAGCAGCGTGCAGCGCAGCAGTAATGCTGATGATACTCTCATCATTACAACCCCAGAAAAGATCAATACCTGCGTTGTTGGCGATCAGGGCAATTTCTCGCGCGCCTTTGATGCCACCTGCTTTCATCAGTTTAATATTGTATACCCCAAATGGCTGCGGAGGATTAGACAATTGCCAGGCCGATGGGGCATCTATTAAAGACTCATCGGCCACTAACCATTGTCTGTCTGCCTCAGGTAATTCCTGTACCATTTTTTCCTGTCCCGATGGTAAGGGTTGTTCAATCAGTTCAAGATCCAGCGAACGGGTTTGTGCTATGAATTTTTTCAGATCCGCTAAAGCATATCCCTGGTTAGCATCCACACGGATCTTCATTTTACCTTTGAAACGTTCCGACAATTTTTTTACCCGCTCAATATCTGCCTCTACATCAATACCCGTTTTGATCTTGAGAATACGGAAGCCCAGTTGATCATATCCATCGGCTTCTTCCAGCATTTCTTTCCATTCTTTAATACCGATGGTAACAGAGGTTAAGAGGGCTTCTTTTTTTCTTCCGTAAAAATTCAGTACAGAGATCCCTAAATATTTTCCAAAGAGATCATGCAGGGCAATATCAATAGCGGCCAGGGTTCCGGGTTGTTTTAGAAAATGCTTTGCGGCTTCATCGATCAGATCGTTAAATTCTCGGATATCTTTCCCGATAAAGGTTTCCAGATAACCGGATTGCAGGTTCGTCAGGGTTTGTACAGGGGTTTCTCCTACCACATCTGCAAAGGGATTAGCGGCACCTATTCCGGTTACACCGTTTTCCAGGGTTATTTCAAGAAAAACAATTTCTGTATCAGCCGTTACTTTATACGCAATGGTATAAGGTTTAGTGAGTGGTAAGTTTTGCAGGTATGATCTGACAGCAGTTATTTTCATATTCCCGGTTACAATAATTGTTTAAGAACAGGTAAGAGTTTTGAAACGCCCTGCTGCAAGGGTAATAACACAGGAATTTTATATTCCGCTTCATACGATGCCTGGTAAGCCAATGCTTCTTCTGTTGTACAGTGTTCTGTGTTGAGTGCAATGGCGATCACTTTTGAGCCATACATCCTGATCAGTTCGATTTCTGAAGCCACCGATGGGATCTCGCCCCATTCCGGATCTTCTTCAAAATATTTTCTTTTGGGTGCGGTTACTAATATGGTATGCTTTGCATTACCTGAAACCAATAGCTCCGAACCGCACGGGCCGCTTGGGTTTCGAAGCGCAGATTGTCCTTCGAGCAAGATCAGATCGGGTTTGGTTTCTTCATTACAGGAAAGAATGGCATGCTCCAGTTCGCCGGAAATAAAATCATTTAAGGTTGAATCAAAAATGAATCCATAGCGTCCCCCCTGTAACCAACCGGTTTGTCCGGTGTAGATCATCTGTGCGTTGATACCATCTATTTCACATGCCTGCCTGATCATCCGGCAGGTGGTTCTTTTACCCATGGCACAATCCATTCCGATCACAGCAATTACGGGTGTTTGGATCTTAAATATTTTTCCTGTCCAAAAATGAAGGTCTTTTTTCAGTTTGGGTTTTCTGATATCGATCAGTTCTATCTTGTGTTCTGCGGCCAGGGTAACGAGTTCTGGTTTTTCACTTAAAAATTCATGTAGTCCATTCACTATGGAAATACCATTGCGAATGCAGGATTCAATGATCGGATTAAAATGCTCCGGCAAACGCCCACCCGTTGTAGCAATCCCAATGATACAGTATTGAGGTGCTAAGGTTTTGATCGCTTCTTCCAGTGTGGCTATTACAGGAATATTTCTGTTTTTTCCATCCAGCACTTCACCGGCATCTTTACCTGCATGTGCATGATCGATCACACCCACAATAGTAAACCGCTCTGTGCCACGTATCAGCCCATGTGCTGTTTTTGCATCGGGATGAGAAAGAAGCCCATTCGTTAATATAACTGCCCTTGGTTTCATAGATTCCTTTTTACCTGCGTTGGTGTTATCACCAACACATGATTGCCCAGGTTGTTTGTTGCTGGTGATAACACCAGCAATGGCTTAACCGCTTATCTGCTTACAAACACACCCGGATATTTTTTTGTTGATTGCCCGTTTGCAAAAACGATCTCACCATTTACCCATACTTTTTCTATCCCTGTTGAAAGGGCTTTTGAATTTTTGATATCTGCATTGTCTTTTACCGTTACAGGATCAAACAAAACGAGGTCCGCAAAATATCCGGCAGCGATCAACCCCCTGTTCCTGATTCCCGTATGTTCCGCTGAGAGACTAGTCATTTTTTGTATGGCTGTTTCCAGGCTCATGATCTTTTTCTCTCGTACATAGTGGCCCAATACCCTTGTAAAACTGCCATACCCTCTTGGGTGTCCACCGTTGGATCCATCAGAACAGATATTTGTATTGGCCCATGCCAGGAAATTCACCACATCTTCATCCGTCATAGATTTGCCCATGATGCCTTCCAATCCTTTTACATCGGGATGTGCTTTTTCATAGGCATCTGCTTCAGCGATCAATCCCATAATGGTTTGTGCCGGTTTTTCATTACGCATTGCTGCGATCTCTGAAATTGTTTTGCCCGCATAAGAAGTATTGGCGGCAAATCTGACCAGCACAGATTGTGTGGGATCGAAAGTATGGTCAACTGCATATTGTGCACTTACCGGATTGGTATAATCTGTTTTCGGGAACAATACTTTTAAGGTACTGTGCCAGTAATCATAAGGATAACAATCCGCCGTGATATCAATCCCTTCTGATCTCGCCTCCTGTAATTGTGCCAGAATATTGGAAGATCTTCCCCAATCATCTTTTAATGCCAGTTTGATATGCGAGATCTGCACCGGCAGTTTTGCTTCGCGACCAATGGCGATGATCTCGTCCAATGCATCTGCTTCCGCAATATCTTCACTCCTGATATGACTGATATAACGACCCTTTTCTGTAGCTGTAATTTTTGCCAGTTCCAGCACTTCACTGCGTGTAGAAAAATAAGCACCTGCATATTCTAATCCGGTAGATAATCCCAAAGAACCTTTTTGCATTTCGGCCCGTAAGATCCTGCTCATGTTATTGATCTCTTCTGCCGTGGCTGCTCTGGTTAAAGGTTTTTTCATAACCCTATCCCGAAGCATTGTCTGCCCGGTGTAGGTAGCCAGATTGATCGCAATGGGTATACGTTGGATACTTGCTTTAATGGTATCAATGGGCCAGCCGTCTCCATCCTGTCCGCTTACAATGGTGGTTACTCCCTGACTAACACAAGCCAATGCTTCGGGATACGATTCAAGTGAGCTGCCGATATGGCTATGGCTATCAATAAAACCCGGTGCCAAGGTTTTTCCCTTCCCATCGGTGATCTCTTCGCCGGGAAATGGCTGCAGGTTACCTACTGCCATAATTTTATTTCCCTGCACACGTACAGAGGCTTTACGTGCAGGTGTTCCTGTACCATCGATCACCCATACATTAGTGATGAGTTTTGTGGGAGGAGCAGCCTCAACAGATGCTGCAAAGATCAGTACACTAAAAACAAGTAAATATTTTTTCATACAGTTGAGCACTGATCTGTTTACAAAGGCTTGGCATCATAATCGTCCAGTTCAGTACTGGCTTCCGGAAGATGATCGTAATTACCTTCCAGTGCATATAACCCGAATAAGATAAAGCCAATGGCGATCGGATAAAACACCACAATAAACACCCCCCACTGGATCTGGGTATCTATCCCCGGCTTCTTGGCTATTTCACTGCTGGCGGTTTGCAGAAGATAATGGATGCCCAATGGGCCAAGGATGATCCAGAGTAAACCGGCATATTTTTTAATTGCGTTCATATACTTAATTTTTTTGCATGAATAATTTATCTGTCCACTTCCGGATCTATGCGGTTATTGATATAGATCGCCCCGATCACCATGCATAAGGTTCCGATGATGATGGGGTACATCAATCCGACTATTTTATTATCTACGTAGATGGTTGTAAGCAGCGTGGCAATAAAAGGTGTTAACCCGCCAAATACACCATTACCGATATGATAAGGCAAGGACATAGATGTGTACCTGATCTTGGTGGGGAACAGCTCCACCAGGAAGGCCGCAATGGGCCCGTACACCATGGTTACATATAATATAAGTATGAAAACGATCCCCACCATTTTCCAGTAATCATTGCTGTTGATGGTTTTAGAAGTAGTGACAACGGGTTTCTTTGTGATCTTTCCCGGCGTGAAATAAGCAGTGTCTGTTTTGGTCTGCACCATACTCATGCCATCAGTATAAAAAGTTTTGGTAACCGTTTTTCTTACCGAATCGCTTGTATTGGCAATAGGTGTGAGTGTTATTTTTACTTCATGTTTTTCTGCGATCTCTGTTTTTGCTTTCTCATCAGCGATCGTATACAGATTTGTAAACAGGTAATTATAAGAGACTACCGCAAACAACATTCCAAAGATCATGATCCATTTCCGGCCGATCTTATCACTTAAAGAAGCAAACACTACAAAAAATGGCGTTGCAAATAATATGGCCCAGATCAGGATCGTACGTGATTGATCAAATTCAACTTTACAGACATTTTCAATAAAGGATTGCGCATAGAATTGTCCCGTGTACCACACAACGCCCTGTCCCATAGTGGCACCAAACAAAGCCAGTAACACCATTTTCAGATTGGCTTTATGGCCAAAGCTTTCTTTCAAGGGGTTCACGGATGTTTTTCCTTCCGATTTCAGTTTGGCATACAAAGGTGATTCCGACATTTTCAACCGGATATAGATAGAAACGATCACCAGTAGAATAGAGATCAGGAAGGGAATCCGCCAGCCCCAGTCGTTAAACTTGGCAATGGATTTCGCGGGATCGGCATCTAGCATGTGCCTGGTTAATAAGATCACCCCTAATGAAATAAATAACCCCAGGGTAGCGGTGGTCTGGATCCAGGAAGTAAAATATCCTCTTCTATGGGCAGGCGAATGTTCCGCTACATAAGTGGCAGCACCCCCATATTCGCCACCGAGGGCCAATCCCTGTATCAAACGCAAGACCAGCACCAGGATAGGTGCCAGAAAACCGATACTGTCATAATTAGGGATACAACCAATCGCAAATGTGGACCCTCCCATTAATACCAGGGTCAGTAGAAACGTGTATTTACGTCCTACAAGATCGCCCAGCCGCCCAAACACCAGTGCGCCAAAAGGCCGTACAATAAAACCGGCTGCAAAAGTGGCCAATGTTGAAAGCAGGGCCGCTGTTGGATTGGTCTTTGGAAAGAACTGGTTGGCGATCACTACGGCAAGACTTCCGAAAATATAGAAATCGTACCATTCGATCAATGTTCCCAATGAGGAAGCACCGATCACTTTCCAGATACCTTTGGTATCGTTGTTATTATTCATACAGCCGTTTTTGGGTGATTAAGATAAGTATTTTTAACGTGTTGCATGGGAACTATAGATAATTAAACCCATTTTACCGTTCTGCCGTTTTTGTTTAAATAGTAACTTTACCCTCACACACAGCATCCGCTGATTTTTTGTTTGTGAAATCTTAGCAAGCCCCAAAAAAGATTACTATGTCATACCCCTACCAGATCAAAAGCCTTGAACAGTACCATGCCGATTACAAACGCAGTGTTGATGACCCCGCCGCATTCTGGTCGGATATTGCCGAACATTTTACCTGGAAGAAAAAATGGGAAACCGCCCTTAACTGGAATTTTACCGAGCCACGGGTAGAATGGTTTAAAGGTGCCAAACTGAATATTACAGAGAACTGTCTTGACCGTCATCTTGAAAAATCAGGCGATCTGCCTGCCATGATCTGGGAACCCAATGACCCGGATGAACACCACCGGATCCTTACGTACAAAAAATTATATGAAAAGGTTTGCCAGTTCTCACATGTATTAAAGAACAACGGTGTTAAAAAAGGCGACAGGGTTTGTATCTATATGGGTATGATACCCGAGCTGGCTGTAGCGGTGCTGGCCTGCGCAAGAGTGGGTGCCATCCACTCTGTGGTATTTGGCGGATTCTCTGCACAAAGTATTGCCGACCGTTTGTATGATGCCCAGGCTGAGTTTATTGTAACCTGTGATGGTGCTTACCGCGGACAAAAAGATATTCCTTTAAAATCCGTGATCGATGATGCATTGATCGGCAACAGAATTGTAAAAAGGGTGATCGTGGCAACCAGAACCAGAACACCCGTATCCATGATCAAGGGAAGAGATGTTTGGTGGGAAGAGGAGATCAATAAAGTAGAAACCATGGGGCTTCATGATTTCCCTGCTGAAGAAATGGATGCAGATGATCCTTTGTTTATTCTATACACTTCAGGATCTACAGGAAAACCCAAAGGGGTTGTGCATACCTGTGCGGGCTATATGCTGTTTACCAATTACACTTTTGTCAATGTTTTTCAATACGAGCCCGGTGATATTCATTTCTGTACGGCCGATGTTGGCTGGATCACAGGACATAGTTATATTATATACGGCCCCTTGAGTGCCGGTGCCACTTCATTGATGTTTGAAGGGGTGCCTACTTATCCGGACGCCAGCCGGTTCTGGAAGATCGTTGATAAATTCCGGGTTAATATTTTATATACCGCACCTACGGCTATCCGCAGTTTGATGGGATTTGGATTGGGCCCGGTACACGGACATGATCTCAGCAGCTTAAAAGTTTTGGGCACCGTTGGCGAGCCCATCAATGAAGAAGCCTGGCATTGGTATGATGAACATATCGGTAAAAAACGTTGTCCGATCGTAGATACCTGGTGGCAGACAGAAACAGGCGGTATCCTTATTTCAAATATCGCAGGCATCACACCATCCAAGCCCTCTTACGCAACTTTACCTATACCGGGAGTTCAACCTGTACTGGTTGATGAGAACGGCAAAGAAATAGAAGGCAATAGTGTAAGCGGTAATCTATGTATCAAAGCCCCATGGCCATCCACTATCAAGACAACTTACGGTGATCACGAAAGATGCCGCACCAATTATTTTGCTACCTATCCCAATTTATATTTTACAGGTGATGGTGCTTTGCGCGATGAAAATGGTTTTTATCGCATCACCGGGCGTGTGGATGATGTATTGAATGTAAGCGGCCATCGTATTGGTACTGCCGAAGTGGAGAATGCGATCAATATGCATGCCAGTGTGGTAGAGAGTGCCGTTGTTGGTTACCCACACGATATCAAAGGGCAGGGCATTTACGCCTTTGTGATCTATCAGGGTTCCCATGCACAAAACACACACGGTACTGCCGACCTGATCCGGAAGGATATTCATCAAACCGTTACAAGAATCATTGGTGCCATTGCCAAACCGGATAAGATCCAGTTTGTAAGTGGCTTACCCAAAACACGAAGCGGAAAGATCATGCGCAGAATTCTCAGAAAGATCGCAGAAGGTGAGACAGAGAATTTAGGTGATACAACCACCTTACTTGATCCGGGCGTTGTGGAAGAGATCAAGAACGGAAAACTATAATCATTACAACCAAAGTAAACCCAACTGCGCCTTTGCGCCTCTGCGAGCAATTGTTCTCACGCAGAGGCGCAAAGGCGCAGTTTTATGCGGCGATTTCCATCATCCACCCGAAATCGTTTTCGCATTTTATTCTTTTCATAAAAGCAAAACAGCCCTAACTTTAAAAGGCGCTAAGTATTCTTGCAACAATTCCATATACCTATGGATCCGATCATTTTTTGTACGAATGATCCGTTCCATCGCTTTTCAAACCTTATTAAAGAACGCTTATGCTGCCCAAAACCATTGCTTTTCCGATCCTTTGCCTGATTTCCTTTGCAGGTTTTTCCCAATCGGCCCCAACAAAAAAAATCACCCAACCTGTTCTCGGTTACCGGTCTGCTACATTATTAACCGTAGACGGGTTTCAATTTAAGGACCTTAACAAAAATGGCAGGCTGGATAAATATGAAGACTGGCGATTGTCTAATGAAGAACGCGCCAAAGACCTGCTTTCAAAAATGAGCCTGGAAGAAAAAGTAGGTTTCATGCTCATCAGTACATCCCGGTTAAAGAGTGAGCGTTCTGCGCAGCTGAATGCACAAACGGATAATTCCATTGCACCATCGAGTGACCTGAATGAAGAGGACCAGGTTTCCACCACCAATATGTTCAACCGTAAGCCGCTGCCCGTTCCTATGATGAGTTCGGTGGGTGCCACCAAGGGTATTACACAGTTTCATCTCCGTCATTTTATATTCCGTGCAAATGTTGGTGCTAAGCTTACTGCAGAATGGACCAATAAGATCCAGGCGCTTTCGGAAAAAGACGGGCTGGGCATTCCTGCCATCATTGCTTCCAACCCCAGAAACCATATTACCAAAGATGCATCGATCGGTTTAAGTGTAGGTGCTACGGTGTTTTCTACCTGGCCTGGTGAGCTCGGTCTGTCTGCCATGCGCGACCTGAAACTGGTTCGTGAGTTTGCAGATATAGCCCGCCAGGAATGGGCAGCTGTGGGATTACGCAAGGGTTATATGTATATGGCCGATCTTTCTACGGAGCCCCGCTGGCAGAGAATTGAAGGAACCTTTGGTGAGAATGCAGAATGGGTGGCTAAGATGATCACAGAAATTGTATTGGGTTTTCAGGGCTCTAAATTATCTCCTTCATCAGTAGCCATGACCACCAAACATTTTCCCGGTGGCGGCGCGGGTGTTGGCGGACAGGACCCGCATTTTGACTGGGGCAAGTATGAACATTTCCCGGGAAAGATGTTTCAAAACAACCTGATCCCTTTTAAAGCAGCGATCAAGGCAGGCACTTCTGCTATCATGCCTTACTATTCTATTCCGCAGGATACCAAGTATCAAAAACTGGCTTATGCTTATAATAAAGAAGTGATCAAGGATCTGTTAAGGGATAGCCTTGGTTTTAAAGGTATCATCAATTCTGATACCGGGCCTATTGAGATGATGCCATGGGGCGTTGAAGATCTTACCATCAATGAACGTTATAAAAAAGCATTGGAAGCCGGTGTAAATCTTTTTTCCGGCACCGGGGACCCTGCTAAATTATTGGAAACCGTTAAGTCCGGATCAGTAGATATAAAGCTGATCGACAATTCTGTTTACCGTTTGCTGATGGAAAAATTTACACTCGGCCTTTTTGAAAATCCGTATGTAGATGAAGCGGCGGCAGAGAAAATTGTGGGTAATGCAAAATTTCAGGCAAGGGCAGACCTGGCTATGCGGAAGTCTATTGTACTGCTCCGCAATGAAGCAAAAACACTTCCTTTAAAACCTACAACAAAAATTTATTTTGAATCGTATTTTCAAAGAAGGGGTGCGGCCAGTCCGAGTGTTGTGTATCAACCCAAAAACAACAACTATAATGTTGAGTTTGTAAAAACGCCGGAGGAGGCAGATTATATTCTCCTCTGGTTAACTCCGGGAGCAAAAGCATTGTTCCAGTCGGATGGTTCTCCCCTGTATCTTTCTATGTCTAAAAATTCTGTTGATGTAAATTATATCAATACACTCTCTGCAAAAAAACCAACCATCCTTGCGATTAATTATACCAATCC
>CBHRAM010000036.1:0-16319 GCA_966076165.1 uncultured Chitinophagaceae bacterium | reverse complement strand
GGAGCTCGGCATATCTCGATAGCCGCACTTTTATGAACAACTTTGCCTATAGTCAAACGATCAATGGCAGTGCAGAACCCCGTCCGCGCTGGAAAAGGGTGTTGGATGCAGAGGAATCAGCGATCGGTGAAGCGTTGGGACAATTATTTGTGAAGGAATATTTTAACGAAAAAGCAAAAGAGCGGTATACAACAATGGTGGAAAATATCCGCAGTGCTTATAAAGAAAGGATCGGAAAACTGGATTGGATGTCGGACAGTACCAAGCAGAAAGCATTGGAGAAACTGGCTAAGATCAGCAAGAAAGTAGGGTACCCTGAAAAATGGAAAGATTTCAGTGCGTTGAAAATTGATAAAGGGCCTTTTGTTCTGAATATGCAAAGAGCAAAAGAATGGTGGTTTCATTATAATGTCAATAAACTGGGTAAGCCGGTGGACAGAACAGAGTGGAGCATGACACCACAAACCTATAACGCATACTACAACCCGAGTAATAACGAGATCGTACTGCCTGCCGGGATCTTTGCCGTTCCGGGTATGAAAGATGCGGATCTTGATGATGCATTTGTTTACGGGTATGCCGGTGCGTCTACCATCGGGCATGAAATAACCCATGGTTTTGATGACCAGGGCCGTCAATATGATGCAGCAGGGAACTTAAAAAACTGGTGGCAGGATGCTGATGCCAAACAGTTTAGTGAGCGTGCCAAAAAGATCATCAAACAGTTCAATGAATTTATGCCGGTAGATACATTGCATGTAAATGGAGAAGCTACACAGGGAGAAAATATTGCTGACCTAGGTGGTTTGTTACTCGGTATCGACGCATTCAAAAAAACAGAACAGTATAAAAAAGGCGAGAAGATCAATGGCCTTACACCTATGCAACGTTATTTTCTGGGCTATGCATTCGGATGGTTATATGTTGAGAGAAAAGAATTACTGGCTATGCAATTAAAGACCGATGTACATGCTCCTTCCAAAGAAAGAGTAAATGGGCCGATGGCCAATATCCCCGAATTCTATGAAGCATTTGGGGTGAAGAAAGGAGATAAGATGTACAGGGAAGATAGTTTACGTGTAAAGATCTGGTAAGGGCCATTTCTATCGCTAAAGATTCACAGATTTGCAAGGATACTTTCTTGCAAATCTGTGAATGATAGTGATAAATTAATTATAGAATTATTCAATTTTAATGAGAGTCGCGGGATACTTCGGACCCGGAACTTCCTTTCAGAAAATCAAGGTCTGCGCCAAGATTGGCCTGCTCTACATGTTTGATGTACAAGCCTACATACCCCCTTTGGATATCCGGTAATACCGGCTTCCAGGCCTTTCTTCTTTCGGCAAGTTCTTCCTCGCTTACCTCCATATTCAGGCTCCGGTTCTCCACATCGAGACTGATGATATCTCCATTCCGGATCAATGCAAAATTACCACCGGCGGCAGCTTCGGGTGCTACATGTAAAACAACGGTGCCAAATCCGGTGCCGCTCATTCTTCCATCAGAGATCCGCACCATATCTGTAACACCCTGGTCGAGTAATTTTTTGGGCATACTCATATTGCCTACTTCCGGCATTCCGGGATAGCCTTTGGGTCCTACATTTTTCAAAACGAGTACACTGTTTTCATCCACATCCAAAGATGGATCATCGATCATGGTCCGGTATTCTTCAATGGACTCAAATACCATCGCCCTGCCTGTATGTTTCATGAGCCGGGGAGATGCAGCGGATGGTTTTAGTACCGCGCCATCTTCACAGATATTTCCTTTCACCACTACAATACCTGATATGGGATTGAATGCATTTTCTGTGGTGGAAATTATATTCCTGTCGTAGCAGGTAGCCGATGCATAATTTTCCTTGACCGTTTTTCCATTAACGGTAATGATATCCGTATGTAAAAATTTATCCAGTTCTTTCATCACAGCAGGCAATCCGCCGGCATAATACAGATCTTCCATAAAATATTTACCGGATGGCTGCAGGTTGGCAACCAATGGAATATCAGAAGAGAGTGTGTCAAAATCATCGAGGTGCAGGGGCACGCCAATCCTGCCTGCGATCGCCAATAAATGGATCACGAAATTGGTTGAGCCGCCAATGGCCGCATTTACCCTGATGGCATTTTCAAATGCTTTTCTTGTCAGTACATCAGAAGGCTTGAGCTGTTCTTTCACCATCTCAACCATGCGAATGCCCGACATTTGTGCCAATACTTTTCTTCTTGAATCCGCAGCAGGTATGGAAGCATTTTCGGGAAGCGATAGACCAAGCGATTCCACCATGCACGCCATCGTTGAAGCGGTACCCATTACTGCACAATGGCCACGGCTCCTGCACATAGATGCTTCCGCCATTTCAAGATCGGATTGTGTCATTTTTTCTGCCCTTACATTCTCAAAGAATTTCCAGACATCAGATGTGCCGATATCCGTTCCCCTGAATTTGCCTTTCAGCATGGGGCCGCCGGAAACCACAAGGGTAGGAATGTTTACACTGCAGGCTCCCATGACAAGCGAGGGAGTGGTCTTATCACAGCCACATAAAAGGATCACACCGTCTAAGGGGTTGGCCCGGATCGATTCTTCCACATCCATGCTGGCGAGGTTTCGGTACAGCATGGCGGTAGGTTTCATGAGTGTTTCGCCCAGTGACATGACAGGAAATTCCAGCGGGAAACCACCCGCCTGTAAAACACCTCTTTTCACAGATTCAGCCAGTTCACGAAAATGAGCATTACAGGGAGTCAGCTCAGACCAGGTATTGCAGATCCCGATCACCGGCCTGTCGCGAAATTCGAAATCGGGGAAGCCCTGGTTCTTCATCCATGCCCTGTATATAAAACCATCTTTTCCTTCTTTACCAAACCAGTTCTGACTGCGTAATCCAGTGCTCATATGTTTACGAATTTGCTTTAACAATAGTAAGTCATTTTACGCATTCAGGAGAGGCGTTTTGCGTTCAATTGTTATGAAAAGAGCGATAGTTCTTTGGAATCCCGGGATTTTAATCCATAATAAGAATGAAGGGTGTTTCGGCTGAAAAGAAAATAAATAGCCTGGTGAAAATCCTGCAAAACAGGTGGTGTGATTGTTTTGTTTAATGTGTGCCTGATGTGTTTTTTGCATTTTTCAAACAAAAGATTACATGTTTCAAACAAAAGGGGACAAAGCTTGTTCCCGGGGTTGACCGGTTATAAATTTTTGCTTACATTCCACTACGTAAACACTAATTTTACGAGACCGCCTTTTCCTAAAACTGTAAACAGCTTTTATATGATCAAACTAACCGTCAATAACAAATCATACGCGGTAGATGCCAGTCCGGATATGCCCCTTCTCTGGGCTATCAGGGATATGGTGGGGTTGACCGGCACGAAATTCGGTTGCGGCATGGCCCAGTGTGGTGCCTGTACCGTGCACGTAGATGGAGCGCCTGTTCGTTCCTGTAGTTTTCCGGTGGCAGCCGCTGCGGGTAAAAAGATCACAACAATTGAAGGCCTGTCGGAAAAAGTAGGAGAAGCCGTGCAGAAAGCCTGGGTGGAACTGCAGGTGCCACAATGTGGTTATTGCCAGTCGGGACAGATCATGAGTGCTACGGCATTGCTGAGATCAAAACCTCATCCAACAGATGCAGATATTGATGCAGCCATGCAGGGCAATCTTTGTCGCTGCGGCACATACCAGCGTGTACGCAGTGCTATTCATCGCGCAGCAGAATTGATCAAGTAATCATTCAACCAAAATTATTCCTACCATGAATACTTCCTTACCCAATATTGACCGCCGCAACTTTCTCCGCATCTCGGGTATCACCGGTGTGGGCCTGGTGTTTGGCCTTTCGGCAAATGGTGAAACCGCTGTGGAAGAACTGGCCGCCGCCGGAGAAACATTTGAACTCACCCCTTTTGTGATCATTGAGAAAACAGGGCAGATTACCATTTTTAATACCCGTCCCGAAATTGGACAGGGCACTTTTCAGTCCGTGCCTGCCATGATTGCAGAAGAATTGGAAGTTTCACTCGACCAGGTTACCATCAAACAAACAGGTGGTGAAAAGAAATTTGGAGGCGGGCAATCGGCCGGTGGCAGTGCGTCGATCCGGACCGCTTACCAGAACACACGTAAAGTGGGGGCTTCGGCCCGCGAAATGCTGATCAAAGCAGCTAGCCAGCAATGGAACGTTCCTGTTAGTGAATGTTATGCAGAGAATGCCAAAGTATTTCATAAACCAACCGGAAAAAGTATCGGGTATGGGGATCTGGCAGAAACGGCTTCTAAACTGGAAGTGCCTAAATCACCCACATTAAAAGACCCCAAAGATTTTAAAATACTGGGCAAGAAATCACCCCGCCCCGATGTGCCGTTAAAAACAAACGGTAAAGCTATTTTCGGAATTGATGTAACTGTTCCGGGAATGGTATATGCATCCATTGAACGTTGCCCGGTATTTGGCGGACAGTTAGTAAGCTTTGATGCAACGGCTGCAAAGAAAGTAAAAGGGGTGATTGCCGTGGAAACCTGTGAAAGAAATATCAGCGGACAAAAAAATGAAGGTGTCGCCGTGATCGCAGAAAATTATTGGGCGGCTTTGCAGGGAAGAAAAGCGCTGGTGGTAAAATGGGATTACCAGGGCAATGAAAATTTTAATTCCAAAACATACGAACAAAGTCTCCGCGATGCAGCAAAAGAACCCGGTGCCGTTCAACATACACAGGGAGATTTTGATAAGACCTTTGCAGAAGCATCTGTAAAACTGGAAGCGTTTTATGAAACGCCGGTTGTTTCCCATTCACCTATTGAGCCCATGAATTGTGTGGCCAGCTGGTACGATGGAAACAAAGTGGAAATATGGACCTCTACACAGGTGCCCGGAAGCATTATGAATGAGATCCCGAGAACTTTTAATGTGCCGGCTGAAAACGTAAAAGTGAATGTGACTTTTAATGGTGGTGGATTCGGAAGAAGGTTATACCCGGATTATGTGATGGAAACTGTTCAGCTCACCAAAAAAGTAGGTAAGCCGGTAAAAGCTATCTGGACCAGAGAAGATGATACTAAAATGGGGCCATTCCGCCCAATGACTTATTCTGCCATGAAAGGCGCATTAACGGCTGATGGTAAAGCCATTGCTTTTCAGCATAAAGTGATCTCACCGACCCTGGGTGGTAAAAAAGACTATGACAAGACCAAGGCAGACGGTACCATGACGGAAGGGATCAGTGAGCAGAAATATGAGATAGAGCACATGAAGAATTTGTATGTGCATCATTACCTGCATGTACCGGCAGTGGCCTGGCGCTCTGTAACGAGTTCCACTTTGGCTTTTGCGCATGAATGTTTTATTGATGAGATGGCCGTAAAAGCAAAAAAAGACCCGATGGCTTTCCGGTTAGGGATGTTGACGAAAGAATCAGATACCAAAACTATTTTACAGAAGCTGAAGGAAGTGTCACATTGGGATAGGCCTTTACCGGCAGGATGGGGCAGAGGAGTGGCACAATACGAATTCTTTGCAGGCCAGGCCGGTTATGTGGTAGAAGTTTCGAAGAAAGGAACCGGCATCAAAATAGAAAAAGTATATGCCGTGATCGATCTGGGAACCGTTGTAAACCCGGATACGGTTGAAGCACAGGTACAGGGTGCTGCAGTAATGGCTTTAACTGCAGCTATTAAAAACGGAATTACTTTTGAGAAAGGGGAAACCGTGCAGAGTAATTTTCATAACAATCCGCTGGTGCGTATGAATGAAATGCCGAAAGTAGAAGTTCATATCCTGGCTAATGGCGGACCGAAAATAAAAGGCGTTGGCGAACCCGGTTTACCACCTTTTGCACCCGCTTTGTGCAATGCAATTTATGCAGCCACAGGTAAACGTATCAGAAGGCTGCCTTTCGATATCAATAAAATTGTGTAAACCCAGAACAAGCATAAAATGATACTACAAAAAACAGGATTGAGTATTTGTCTCGTGGCATCGGCTTTTGCAGTCAGTTCCTTTGTGCAGGCATTCAGCTTGCCCAAAAGTATTGAGCGCGGTAAAGAAGCGTACACTACTTATTGTCAGAATTGTCACCAGGCAGATGGTAAAGGTACGCCCGGTGCATTTCCTCCGGTGGCGAAATCGGATTTTTTAAAGAAACCGGTAAAGGCCCTGATCGATAATATTCTTAAAGGACAATCCGGTGCTACAACTGTTAATGGTCAACCCTATAATGGGATCATGCCCGCGCAGGATTATTTAACCGATGAACAGATCTCTGATATCCTGAATTATGTAAGAAACAGCTGGGGTAATAAATCTGCTGTTCCTGTTACACCCGCGTTAGTGAAAAAAGCAAGATCTTAAATGCATTCTCCCTTTTATGAAAGAGATCAAAGACATTGTATACGCTTTTGAGAATGCTGTCCGCGAAGGAAAGAAAACAGCATTGGCAACAGTAGTACATGTGGAAGGATCCTCTTACAGAAGGCCCGGTGCAAGGATGCTGGTTGCCGAAGACGGGGCTTTAACAGGTGCCATCAGCGGTGGCTGTCTGGAAGGTGATGCTTTACGCAAAGCCCTCCTGGCCATCACGCAGGGAAAAAACAAATTGGTGATCTACGATACCACAGATGAAGACGATGCCAAATTAGGCATACAACTGGGCTGTAATGGCATTGTTTCTATTCTGTTTGAACCCATTGATATTTCACGTCCCGGAAACCCGATCGATATCCTGCGATCTGTGATTGTAAAAAGAGAACCTTCCATTTTGATCAGTGGCTATTCCCTGAATCAGGAAGACCATTTTGGAACCTTTGATCCTGTGAATTTACCGGAAACACTGCGGGATGAACTGAATTCTGTTGCAAAAGATGTGTTGGAAAATGGCAGTTCTGTTTATACTGAATTATCCATCGGACAGAACAGGCAACAATTTTTTGTTGAATATTACCTGCCACCGGTTTCCGTGATCATTGTAGGTGCCGGTAACGATGCATTGCCATTGTTTGCTATGTCGCATATGGTGGGATGGACGGTTACGGTCATTGATGGAAGAAGCTCACATGCTACACCACAAAGATTTTCACAGGCAGATAAACTGTTGGTGGGCAAGCCTAAGGAGTTGATCGGCCAATTGGTTCTGGATGAAAGGACCGCAGTGGTTTTAATGACACATAATTACAATTACGATATTGAGATGCTGGGCTTGTTAGCAAGCAAACCTGTTTCCTATATTGGCTTGCTGGGGCCGGCATCCAAACGCGACAGAATGTTATCGGAACTGGAGCAGAAAGGAATGGAATTGAGTGAAGAATTTTTTCAAAAAATATATGGCCCAACCGGTCTGGACCTCGGAGCAGAAACATCTGAAGAGATCGCTGTATCGGTAGTGTCAGAGATCATGTCGGTGATACTGCAAAAAGATCCCATTCATTTAAGGCAGAAGCAAACTGCGATTCATCAGCCTTCATTATGAGCACAGGGATATTGATATTAGCCGCAGGAGCTGCTTTCAGAATGAATGAAGCAAAAATGTTATTGGCATTTGAGTCAACCAGTATCCTCGGGCATATTGTGAATGAAGTAAAAGCGGCAGGGCCTGATCATATCTGCCTGGTAACAGGATATTACCATAAAGAGATCGTTGAGCGTATAGATACAGCAGGCTTATTTGTGGTTCATAACGAACATTGGAGAGAGGGGATGGCGGTTTCTATCAGCAGAGGGATACAGGAAATGACAAAAAAATATCCGGGACTTTCATCCGTTATTATTGTTGTGAGCGACCAGCCTCATCTGAACAGAACCGTATTAACAGAAATGTTCGCAACGCATCATAAAACGAAAAAAGGAATTGTTGCGGCACAGTATGGAAAAATAGCAGGAACACCCGTTTTATTTGAAAAAAAATATTTCAACCGGCTGATCGAATTAAAAGGAGATGCGGGAGCGAAATCTATCCTGCAAGCGCATAAAACAGATATAGCTACCGTAGAATTTTCATTAGGGGCAATTGATATTGATACACCGGAGGATTATGAAAAACTTTCCGGTAAAACAAAGAAATGAATGCTGACAGACACTTATAACCGCGTACATAATTACCTGCGAATATCCATCACTGATAATTGTAATCTCCGTTGCTTTTATTGCATGCCTGAGGAGTCTTATGCATTCATGCCTAACCAGCAATTGATGCAGGCCGAAGAAATCATGCAGCTGGCAAAATTGTTTGTAGCGCAAGGGGTAACCAAGATCCGTCTTACCGGGGGGGAACCTCTGGTGAGAAAAGATGCCAAAGAGATCATCCGGTTGCTGGGTTCA
Organism: uncultured Chitinophagaceae bacterium; assembly: GCA_966076165.1. GTDB lineage: Bacteria > Bacteroidota > Bacteroidia > Chitinophagales > Chitinophagaceae > Sediminibacterium. The sequence goes on along the minus strand of CBHRAM010000036.1, from coordinate 8,002 downwards.
TTGGGTGTGGAGTTAACTATTACCACCAACGGAACAAGGCTGCATCATTTTGTGGATGATCTTGCTGCCGCAGGTGTGCGTTCTGTGAATATCAGCCTGGATACTTTGCAGAAAGACAGGTTCTACCTGCTTACACGAAGGGACCAGTATGATATCGTAAAAGAGAATATTGCATTATTACTTGAAAGGGGGTTCAAGGTAAAAGTGAATGTTGTGGTAGTGAAAGGGGTGAACGATACGGAACTGCTTGATTTTATTGAATGGACAAAGCATACACCCGTTCATATCCGCTTTATCGAATTTATGCCCTTTGATGGCAATCAATGGAAAAGTGATAAACTGGTTACCTGGAAAGAGATGCTGGATATCATCAGCCAGCAGTATGATATCACACCGTTGGAAAACCTGCCGAACGATACCTGTAAAAAATATACTGCGGAGGGCCATAAAGGAACTTTTGCAGTGATCAGTACCATGAGCTCCCCTTTTTGCAGTGGCTGTAACCGCATCAGGTTAACAGCTGACGGTAAAATCAAGAACTGTCTTTTCTCAGAAGAAGAAACCGATCTGTTAACGGCATTGCGTGCCGGACAGGATGTTTTGCCTTTGATTGAAAGATCGATCTTATCTAAACACAAAGAACTAGGCGGGCAATTCTCCAAACAATTTGACCTGATCGATGCAAATACCTTACACAACAGAAGTATGATCGCCATTGGCGGTTAAGAAACAGCTATGGTTACAGTAAACGAAGCAAGACAGATAGTAATATCGCAGAGCCGCATACAAAATGTTGTAGAGAGGGACATGTACAGATCTGTTGGGTATGCTGTAGCAGAAGACATTGTTAGTGCTGTTGAGATTCCATCCTTTCCTCAATCCTCAATGGATGGTTATGCGATACGATTAGCAGATAAAGATCGGCTGCTGCCAATCCAGGATGAATTACCTGCGGGCACTCCCAAACAGATTTCTTTAGCATCATTTTGCTGTATCAAAGTATTTACGGGAGGCCCTGTTCCGGATGGAGCAGATACTGTAGTACAAAAGGAGAAAGTGATCGTGGAAGGAGAGTCAATACGGATCAATGCTCCCGATCTTGAAGCGGGTGCAAATATCCGTATGCCGGGTACTGAGATTAAAAAAGGAATGGTGGCCATTCCGGCAGGAACCCTTATCCGGCCCATACATATTGGTTTTATGGCTAGCCTGGGAATAGAAAAAATTTCAGTGATCCGAAAGCCTTCAGTGGCGATCATCATAACAGGTAACGAAGTAGTGCAGCCGGGTAATGTATTGGCACCCGGACAGATCTATGAATCCAATTCATTCGGGTTAAAAGCCTGCCTGCAACAATTACAGATTGATCAGGTGGATACCAGTTATGCGAAGGATGATCTCGCAGAAACAGAAAAAAAGATTGCTTTAGCATTAACCAATCATGATCTGGTGCTGATTACAGGTGGCGTAAGTGTAGGCGATCATGATCATGTGGCCAATGCCTGTATGAACCTGGGTATACAGAAACAGTTTCATGGTGTAAAACAAAGGCCCGGGAAACCCTTGCTTTTTGGTACGAAAGAGAACAAACTGATATTTGGTTTGCCCGGTAATCCGGCTTCTGTCATGTCTTGCTTTTATCAGTATGTATTACCGGCTATTCATATTTTGTCAGGAACCCCAATGCCGCTCCCGGTAAAAGCAAACCTGGCTGCATCATTTGAAAAGAAAGCATCGCTTTGTTTTTTTCTGAAAGGCTGTGTTACAAATGGAGAAGTGGTGGTGTTGGAGGGACAAGCATCCTTTCAACTAAGCCCTTTTGTATATGCCAATTGCTGGATAGAGCTGCCCGAAACAAAAACTATCTTTGAGAAAGGGGAGGAAGTAAATATTCATCCTTTTATTTAATTATTCCTATGAATGAGTTCATTATCTACGGAGCATTTTTTATTGTGGCATTTTTATATGCTTCAGTTGGCCACGGTGGGGCAAGTGGTTATCTTGCTGTGATGGCTTTACTGGGTTTCAGTTCAGCCGTAATGAAACCAACAGCTTTGTTATTGAATGTAATGGTTTCGCTCATCGCATTTGTATCCTTCTATCGGGCAAAACATTTCAGGCAGCAATTATTGTGGCCCCTGATCGCGGCATCAATTCCTTTTGCTTTTATTGGCAGCATCATGCCGGTATCGGAGCTTTTGTATAAAAAAATATTGGGAGTGGTCTTATTGCTGTCCATCATCAGGTTGGTAATGGATAGTTCAGAGAAACCCCTTTCTCCCGGTCCCAAATGGTATGTATTGTTTATTATTGGCGCTGCCATCGGCCTTGTTTCTGGAATGATCGGAATGGGGGGAGGGATCCTGCTTTCGCCGATACTGTTATTAATGGGCTGGTCAAACCAGAAGCAAACAGCTGCTATCAGCTCAATTTTTATATTCCTTAATTCTGCAGCAGGTATTATTGGACAAATGAAGACGGGCTTCGATCTCAGTCCGCAGATCATCACGATCATTGCGGTTGTGTTGATCGGTGGTCCATTGGGTGCATATATTGGTGCAGAAAAATTGAAGTCGAAGAATATGAAATATATACTGGCTTCCGTTTTGGTTTTGGCAGCTGTGAAACTTATTATTGTAAAATAACGATATGTCTCAGGAGATTTTATTTTTTGGCTCATTAACAGATGCAACCACCATTTCTTCTTTGGTGGCGGATGATCTGGCGGATACGGATACGGTAAAAACATTTCTTGAAGAGAAATATCCGGCGTTACAAACAGCAAAATATTTTATAGCCGTAAATCAGCAGATGGTTCAACAGAATACCAGCCTGAAACCCGGTGATACCGTAGCTTTGATGCCGCCTTTCTCAGGAGGATAATATGAAGGATAATAACCGATATATCAGGCAAATGATACTCCCCGGTTTTGGAGTAGCTGCACAGGAAAAACTGCGTAAGGCCAAAGTATTGTTGGTAGGTATGGGTGGATTGGGTTGCCCGGTACTGCAATATCTTGTAGGGGCAGGTGTGGGCCATATTGGTATCATGGACGCAGATGAAGTGAGTATGAGTAACCTGCATCGGCAACTTTTGTTTGCTGAAACTGATATTGACCGAAAGAAAGTTTCCGTAGCGGCCGAAAAAATGCAGTTACTTGATGGAGAAGTTAAGATCGACACCTATCCTTTTTTACTTACCGGTCAAAATGCACTCGATATCATTGAACAGTATGATCTGGTGATAGATGCCACAGATAATTTCTCCGCTAAATACCTCATCAACGATGCCTGCGTACTATTGCAGAAGCCTTTTGTGTATGGTGCCGTAACCAGGTATGAAGGGCAGTTAACTGTCTTTAATCTGCCATCCGATCAACCTGGATCCATTCAGTACCGTGATCTGTTTCCGGTGCCACCCCTGCCCGGTGAAATTCAATCCTGTGAAGAAGCGGGGGTGTTGGGTGTACTGCCCGGTATCATTGGAACCATGCAGGCCGCTGAAGCGATCAAGCTGATCACGGGTTTAGGGAGGTCTTTATATGGCCGTTTATATAATTATGACCTGTTGCAGGGCAGAGGATATGAAATTGCATTGGCCAAAAATGCAGCTGCCATCAGGATTGACAGAGAAAGTTTTGAACAGATGAATTATGATTTTGCCTGCGAAGAGCATGATGATATTACCGAGATCAATGTAACAGAGTTTAACCACCTGGCTGCACAACCCAATGTATTTGTGCTTGATGTGCGCGAAAGACATGAATATCCCATGATCGATTTTTCGGATGCACAGATTCCCATGTCTGAATTACCCTCATCAATGGCTAACTTGCCGGATAAAGAGATCTGCGTGATCTGTCACCAGGGAATCCGTAGTGTGTATGCCGCACAACTGATCAAAGCCAGGAGGAACCTGACCGTGTATAGTTTAAAAGGGGGACTAACCGCTTATTTTAACCAAGCAGGATCATGAAAGAAAGAAGTATCAAAAATATTTTTACCGAAGGCCCCATCCCCGCACAGAAAATTGCAGAGGATATCCAGAAGCATTCCGGCAAAACAGAGATAGGTGCCCACAGTATTTTTTTGGGACAGGTTCGTGCAGATGAAAAAGAAACCGGATCGGTTACTGCAATTGAGTACACAGCTTATACAGAAATGGCTTTGGAAAAAATGCATGAGATCAGAGAGAACCTGTTTGCCAAATATGATCTCATCTGTATGCATGTGCATCATAGCCTGGGAGTAGTGCCGGTAGGGGAGATCTGTTTGTTTGTATTTGTATCTTCCAGACACAGAAAAGCCGCTATAGATGCCTGCGAAGAACTGGTAGAAGCGATCAAATTTCAATTACCTGTTTGGGGGAAGGAAATATTGAATACAAAAGATACCGTCTGGAAAGAAAATCAATAACCATGGTCAACATCACCCATAAATCAAACACCTTGCGCAAAGCCATTGCTTCTGCTGTGGTATTGGTATCCTCAGATAAAACGATCACCGCCATTAAGGAAAAACAGGTGCCAAAAGGTGATGTGTTTGAGTTTGCAAAAGTGGCAGCGATGTTCGCTGTGAAAAGAACGAGTGATGTAATTCCTGATTGTCACCCATTACCCATTGAATTTACACAGGTCAGTTTTAATATAAACCAATTGTCAATAGAGATCACGGTAGAAGTACATACCGTGTATAAGACAGGTGTGGAAGTGGAAGCCATGCATGGTGCTTCTGTTGCGGCACTTACTTTATATGATATGCTGAAGCCGATCGATAAGCAGATAGAGATCCGGGCTGTTAAACTTCTGAGTAAGGAGGGCGGTAAATCCGATTATACGATCAGGCCCGGCCAGTCGATCAGTGCGGCAGTAATCGTTTGTTCAGATACGATCCATCAGAAGAAAGCAGAAGACAAAGCAGGGACTGGTGTGATAGAAAGACTGAAATCATTACAAATAGAAACCCGGCATTATACAGTAATACCCGATGAAGCAGATGCCATTAAAGAGCAAGTAAAGGTAAATGCCGGGGAAAATATACAGTTATTGATCTTTGTAGGTGGAACAGGCGCTTCACCTAGGGATATTACACCCGATATTATTAAGCCGCTCCTGGAAAAGGAATTGACCGGCGTAATGGAACAGGCCCGCCGCTATGGGCAGGACAGGATGCCTTATGCAATGCTATCCAGAAGCATTGCAGGTTTTATCGGCGATACCCTTGTTCTAACCTTACCCGGTTCCACCAAGGGGGCTATGGAATATATGGATGCATTATTTCCACAGATCCTTCATGTATTGGATATCGTGAAAGGAGGAAAGCACTAGCGTAAGTTTGTCTGTATTACGCATAGGAAAGATTCTTTGCGTAATTTTGAAGTATGACTCTCATCAATGATTTAGCCGATATCTTTCCCTCACCAAGGCTTAAGCATACATTATTAGAACGGCATGCTTATTCCAGTGATGCAAGTTTTTATACCATGGTTCCCAAGGCTGTTGTGTTCCCTGTTACGGTGGAAGAAGTGCAGCAACTGTTTGTCATCGCAAAAAAACATCATACCTCTCTCACATTCCGTACGGGTGGTACCAGTCTTTCCGGACAATCGGTTACGGATGGGATCATGGTTGACCTTAGCAGGCACTGGACAAAATCAAAAGTGACATCCGGAGCAGCATCTGTTACCGTACAACCAGGTATTACCGGAACAGCCATCAATCATTTATTAAAAAAACACGGCAGGAAGATAGGCCCCGATCCCGCATCTATTAATTCTGCCATGATGGGAGGGATCCTCTCCAACAATTCAAGTGGTATGTGTTGTGGGGTTGTTCATAATTCTTATCACACACTACAATATATCCGTTTTGTATTACCTAATGGTAAAAGTTTTGATACATCGGTACCCGATGATTATATAAGGTTTCAGATAGAAGTGCCTGATATTTTTGAAGGGATCTCTGCACTCAGAAAAAAAGTATGGGGTAATGAATCACTGATCACAAATATCCGGCGTAAATACCAGATGAAGAATACGGTTGGGTATAGCATCAACGCATTTGTAGACCATGAACATCCTTTGGATATCCTGGCCCATTTGCTGATCGGTGCAGAAGGTACGCTTGCCTTTATTGCCGAAGCTACGCTGGAAACCATACCGGATAAGCCTTTCAAGAAAACGGGCCTGCTGTTTTTTGATTCGCCCAAATCAGCTTGTGATGCCATTACTCCCTTAAAAGAAACCGGTGTGGAGGCACTGGAATTTATGGACAGGCCGGCGCTTCATTCGATAGAGCACCTGGCAGACGCCCCTGCTTTTATTAAAGAATTACCTGGTGAAGCTTCCTGTATCTTATGCGAATACCAGGCAGATAAAGCCGACCTGTTGGAAGAGAAGTTTGCAGCAGCAGTCAGGGTGATCAGCTCTTTACCCGTGATCTATCAAACGGAGTTTACAACTGATACCTATACACAGGCTTTATATTGGAAACTGCGAAAAGGAATGTATCCATCAGTTGCAGCCGTTCGTGCCAAAGGTACATCGGTGATGCTGGAAGATGTGGCCGTGCCGGTTGAAAGATTGGGTGAGGCCATTGTTGACCTTCAACGCTTATTCAGCAAACATGGCTATCCTGATGCAATTGTTTTTGGCCATGCAAAAGAGGGAAACCTGCATTTTCTCGTATCCCAATCAATTGCAACCGCTGAAGACATCCGCAAATTTGAGATCTTTAATGATGAACTATCCGATCTCATCATTAACCGGTACAGGGGCTCTTTAAAAGCCGAACATGGAACCGGCAGGCAGATCGCACCTTATGTAGAAGATGAATGGGGTAAGGATGGATATGCCATCATGCAATCTCTAAAAGAGTTGATCGATCCGGATAATATTCTGAATCCCGGTGTGATCATCAACCACGATAAGAAATGCCATATCAAGCATATGAAATCACTTCCTGTGGTGGAAGAGGAAGTGGACAAATGTGTGGAATGTGGTTACTGCGAACAGAAATGTCCGAGCCGTGAGTTTACCTTAACCCCCAGGCAAAGAATCGTGTTAAGAAGGTCTTTGGCAAGATTACAGTCGAGTGATCAGCCTACTTACCAGGCTATCCTGAAAGATTACCAGTACTACGGATTGGATACCTGTGCAGTTGATGGCATGTGTGCCACAGAATGCCCGGTGAATATCAATACCGGAGATCTTGTGAAAAGATTGAGGGCCGAAAATCATTCGCCAACAGCCAATAAAATAGCCCTTAGTGTTGCCAGGCATTTCGGATGGGTGGAAGCGATGGTTAAACTGGCATTGCATTCCGGAAATCTGGTGAATAAAATATTCGGGAAGAACAGTATGCATGCTATCACCATGCTGGTGAGGAAACTGTTTCCTGCATTTCCTATCTGGACGAAACAATTGACTAAACCGGTAAGTATACCTGCTACAGAATCATCCCATCCGGCCATCGTTTATTTTCCCTGTTGCATGAACCGGATGATGGGTGCTGATATCGAAAAAGAAAAAACGATTGTAGACAGTGTGATCAGCCTCGCAAATAAAGCGGGCATGGCGATTTATATTCCGCAGGAAAGTAAAGGCAGTTGTTGCGGACAGGCATTTTCATCCAAAGGTTTCTCCGAAGCCTATCAATATTCTGCCAATCAGATGATCGCAAAATTATGGCGCTGGACGGATCACGGAAAAGTGCCGGTAGTGCTGGATATCACATCCTGTACCTATTCTTTAAAAACCTGTCGCCCTTATCTTACAGCAGAGCATCAGCAATTCTTTGACCAGTTAACGATCATGGATAGTATTGAATTTTCTGCTGATGTGCTTTTATCAAAATTGACAATACACAAAACAAACGAAGAAGTGATTATGCACCCGGTTTGCTCCGTACATAAAATGAATCTTTCTTCAAAGATCAGCAAGATTGCGAATGAAACTTCAGAAAAACCGATCATTCCATTCAATGCCGGATGCTGCGGTATGGCC
>CBHRAM010000035.1:0-16418 GCA_966076165.1 uncultured Chitinophagaceae bacterium | reverse complement strand
ACATGGAAAGGTTTAATATTGGGTGCTGCTTCCGGATTCCATAAAGTTACCCTGCTGATCAGGGATTTGGTACGAACCAGGTCCAGCCAGCGCTGCCATTCGCCAAAGGTTTCGCGGCTGCGTTCATCCAGGATAAAATCAAGCGTTACATCAGCCGCTGTAATGGTAAGGGCCAATGCTGCAGCTGTATTTTGAGCAGCGGTATTGGTTTTACGATAAGCAGCTCTTTGTCTAACCACATTCAGCATAGCAGCCGCTTCCGTTGTTTTACCGTCTTTAAAATAAGCTTCAGCGGCTATCAGGTACACATCTGAAAAACGGTAGATAACCACCGGCCTCGTAGATGGGTCATTAAAATTCGCACCTCTGCTCGGATCCATGAATTTTTTAACGGATGGGAAATAAGTGTTCGACCAAAGGCTTGGCGGAATAATGATTCCTTTAAAAGGTGTGGTACCGTTAAACTGCGGGGCACCGGCTATTTCTGTATCCGGGATCCATATTGCCGTATCTACACCGGGTACCAGGCTATAAGAGATCCCTCTTGTATTACCCGCTGCTCCTGCTGTATTGGTTACCGCTGTATTTGAGATCCACACTTTCTGGAAAGTATTATCATAACGGGAATCATTGGTCCTGTTCACAAATGCCTGATCCAGCAAATAGCGTTTACCTGCATTCACCCCGCTGGTGATCAATGCGCTGTTAGGGCGTGTACGGATATAGGGGCGTCCGTTAGCTGCATCACGGATCATTGTAGACGTTCCGCTGTTAACCAATACGCCTGATCCGTTTTTGTTAGAGTTGATCCCACTGTTGGAAGGATAATTCCAGATATAAAACCAGGGGGTAAGATTTTGTGCGGCACCACCCGAAGCAGCACCACCCACTGTATACTGGCCATATTTAGGGTCGTTACTGTGATCACTTACAAACAAAGTTTCTTTACCGTAGTCATTGGCGGGAACAAATGCATCTCCATAATCCTGCCAGAGGTCAAGGCCATACGTTGCCTTGTTCGTAATGATACCGCTTGCGATGGTCCATGCCTGTTGAAAATCGGCCTGTGTATTATTTAACCATCCTCTTGTTAAATATACTTTTGCCAACAGGTATAATGCAACCGGTTTGGTAGCGGCTTTACCCAGGAAAGGATCGGTAGGTGTATTCGGAAGATCTGCAGAAGCTTCTGTAAGGTCTTTGATGATCTGTGCATACACATCAGCAACCGGCTGGCGTGTATCTGCCTGAGAAGGTGCGGTGATGAATGTTAAGTGCAATGGAACATCACCAAAAAACTGTACCAGGTGGAAATACCAGAAAGCACGCAAAAACTTGGCCTGTGCGAGATATTGTTTTTTGGTTGCATCCGGCAGGTCAATGGATTGTCCGTATTGCAATACACCATTCAATGTATTGATATCGGTATACGCCGTATTCCACCAGCCTTCTACGGTTGAACTGTTTAAGCCGTTATAGTTATACAAGGGTAAGGCACTGGCACTGGCACCGGCTAAATGCTCATCGGTACCTGCCACCATCTGTGCACTGAATCCTTCTGTACCCCAGGCACTGCGTATATCATTGTATACACCTGAGATACCGCCGAGTACACCGGCAGGACTGTTAAAGAAAGAAGGAACGATACTCGATTGCGGATGCTCTTCGAGTAATTTTTTACAGCTATTCGTCAGCATCGTAGTGCCTATGAGCATAGCTGTGTAAAGTATTTTATGATAGCGTTTCATATGTTATCTGTTTTATTCGTTTAGAATTTTACGTTCACACCGATCGTGAATTGACGTTGAGCCGGGTTATTGGCATTCACACTGATCTGGCGTGAAGGCACACCTGCATCTGAACCTGCTGCGGCTACAGAACCACCATAACCGTTTCCTTCCGGATCAGGACCATAACCATCCCTTACAAAAGGTGCATAAATAATAAACGGATTGGTTGCATTCAGGTAAACACGTAAGGAACTGATGCCCGTTTTCTTCAACACAGAAACAGGGATCTCGTAACCGATGTTGATGCTTCTGCATTTGATAAAGGAGCCATCCTGGTATCCTAAAGTAGAACCAAACAATAACCTGTCTGTTCCGGCATCCGGTGCAGGAAATGCATCTGTGGCATTGCTGCGTGTCCAGTAATCTGTTTTCAACTGGTTCACCCTTCCCTGGTTGTAGAAAGGATAACCATTGCCACCACCATCAGCCGTGAGATAAGGAACGAGTACTTTCATTCCCATTCTTGCAAAGATCACAACGGAAAGATCAAACCCTTTATAACTGAAACGGTTGGTGATCCCTCCTTCCCATTGTGGCTGGAAGTTTCCGAGGATCTGCCTGTCGTTCGCATCAATTTTTCCATCACCATTCAGGTCCTGGGCACGGATCTGTCCGGGATATTGAACCGGTGATGTTTGTGCCGCCAATAATCCTTTTGCAGAATCTGATAACTGCCAGATACCGATCTTCTTCACGTCATAGATAACCGTAAGCGGTTGTCCTACAAACCAACCATTACCCTTGTTTTCTTTTTCAGCTTCCGTAGTTAACTGCGTGATCTTTTCGCGGTTAAAATAGAAATTGAGGTCTGTACTCCAGGTAAACCCGCTGCGTGTTTGCACATTCAAACTGCTCAGGTTGATCTCAATACCACTACCCTGTGTTTTACCCAGGTTTTTCAAAGTACTTCCTGCACCATTACTGGCGGGCAGGTTCACAGAAAGAAGGATGTCTTTTGTTTTTTGCTGATACACTTCCACCGAACCCGTGATCCTGTTTTTGAATAAACCGAAATCAACACCCACATTGGTTTGTGAAGTGGATTGCCATGTCAGGCTTTTATTGGCAAGAGAAGTTACCGTGTAAGCCAGCTGTTGTCCGGATGTGCTTTGTCCGAAATTGTACGTACTCGCTGTTAAAGCACCTAAAGTTGCATACGCACCTACGTTACGGTTACCCGAAATTCCCCATCCACCTCTTAATTTAAGGTTGGAAATAAAATTCACTGACTTCATGAATTTTTCATTAGCCAGGTTCCATCCCAGGGCAAATGCCGGATAAGTAAAGTATTGATAGCCGGGCGATAAATTAGAAGAACCATCCACACGCACTGTTGCGGTTAAGAGATAACGGTTATCATATCCGTAATTGGCACGTCCCATATAAGACACCAGTCCTGATTCTGAAAAACCACCTGCACTAACCGTTGGCTGACCGCTGGCCAATCCAAAATTGGTATTCTGGATATAATCTGCCGGAACACCGGTAACATTAAACCCACTGTTTTGGTTATGATCCTTGGTAATTTCAAACAAACCTGTCAGGTCTAACCTGTGTTTTTGATTAAATACTTTATTATAAGAAACAATATGCTGGATATTATAGCTCCAGGTTTCTGTATTGTTTACGCTGGCATTGGAAGAACTTTGCACAGTTGCCGTATTGGTATAGGTAAGCGGGCCGTTATAACCATTACCATTATACTGGCTGTAATCCAAACCAACATTCAAACGGTATTTTAATCCATCCATGATCTGTACTTCACCATATAAACTATTGAATGTGCGTAACCTTCTGTTACGTGCAAGAATGGAACCTGCTTTGCTGATCAATGTTAAGGGGCTGATGGTTGCAGCATCAATAGAACCGATAGCCGGTGTAAGATTCACGGTTCCGTCTGCATTATAAGGAGATGCCAAAGGAGTTAGACGCATCAAACCACTCGGCACACCACCACCACCCGGTGTATTGGAATAACTTAATGTATTAATAGTGTTCAATCCGATCTTCACATATTTACTCACGCGGTGATCGATAGTTGAACGAAGCGAATATCTTTCAAAACGCTGGTTAGGGATGATACCGGTTTCGTTATAGTAACCACCGCTCAAACCATATTGCGTTCCGTCTGAACCGCCTGATAAACCCAGTTGGTGACTGGTGGTAAATCCATTCTGATAGATCAGGTCCTGCCAATCGGTAGAAACATTGGCAGCCAATGCATCTTTCTCAGCCTGTGTTAACAGGTAAGAAGAAGTACCGCCACTGGTAGGCCAGTTAGAGCGGTTATATAAAGCAGCATCTGTTTTAAACTGTGCATACTCTGCACCATTCATTACTTTGTATTGTCCCATGACACTGGAAAGCCCATGAAATGCGTCATAGCTGAGAACGGCTTTTCCGGTCCTGCCACGTTTGGTGCTGATCAGGATAACACCTCCTGCACCACGTGCACCATAAATAGCCGTAGCCGATGCATCTTTTAAGATCTCCATACTGGCAACATCATCCGGCGCAATATCATTGATACTTCCGCCAAACGGAATACCGTCTACTACCAGTAAAGGGCCATCCAGGGCATCGCTTGATCCTGATGAACTGGTGATGGTTCTGTTACCACGGATACGGATCTGTCCGCTACCACCGGGAGTAGAGCTATTACTTACAATATCTACACCGGCTGTACGGCCTTTTAATTGTGAGATCAAATTCGGCGCCGGTACTTCACGCAAAGTTTCTCCTTTGATAGACACTACGGAACCGGTTACGTCTTTCTTACGTTGTGTTCCGTAACCTACCACAATCACCTGGTCGAGTTCTTTATTATTCAACTGGAGTTTGGCATCTACCGTTGATGTAGTGGATGTAACCCTGATCTCCTGTGCATCATAACCCACATAAGAGATCACCAATACGGCATTGTTGTTTACAGAGATCGCATAATCTCCTTTGGCATCTGTATTCACGCCGGTTGTGGTTCCTTTTACAAGTACCGAAGCACCTGCGATGGCTTCGCCCTTTTCATTGGTCACATGCCCCTTCACAACTTTCTTTTGTGTCTGGGCCTGGGCATACAGATGATTCTGCGGTATGATAACCGATAGCGCGGCGGATACAAAAACAGCCATAGCTAAACACAAAGGTCTTAGCAATGCTTGTGGCGTTTTTTGGGATTGCCGCATAAGCAAAAATTTCATAAGAGTTTTTTTTTATTGGGTGAAAGAATGGCCATAACCATCTCGTATGACCGGTTTCACTTCGAGTTACCGGAGCGCATTTTGACAGAATTCAAAGGAGATTTAGCTGGTGTTGTTCATAAAGCAATCGTGGTGGTTAGGCGGTTTAAGATTGGGTTTCGTATGGCACTCTTTACTTGCTTGTCTGCTTAATTTGTTTATTCAATTCAAACACTGTTTATCTACTTAAATTTCAATCGGTTGCATTATATACAACAAGGGTTTCAGCCATTTACGGCCAATTCCGGTTCTTACCGGAAAACAGAATTTTTATTGATCGGGATCATTTTTTGTACACCGCTTACCCGAGCCAGGGCCGGTTGCTGAAAATTCCAGGTACCTGAAAACCTTTTACCGGAGTTGATGCCAGCTTTTTGGGTAAGGATAGATAAGATGCTGTAACAGCAACGATTTGCAAGGAATAAAAATGCAGACACCGCGCCGGAAATCATACGGGTACTGCATTTGCTGAGAAATATGACTATCATTTTCTGCATGTAAGCAATCGTTTTGTCGATGTAAAAGCGAAGACTTTTACTGAATCGAAACCAATATCGGAACATTTTTTGAAATTGCAACCGATTGCATAATATTTTTTTTAAAACGGATAGCTTACTTTCATAGAGAAGCCCGAAATATGTCTGCAGAAAAGGAGATCACCATCTATGATATAGCCCGGCAGCTGAATATATCAGCTGCCACGGTAAGCCGCGGGTTGAATGACCACCCGGCCATTAACAAAGCCACACGCAAAAAGATCCAGGACCTGGCCCGGCAGCTGGGCTACCGCTCCAATACCTTTGCCAGCAACCTGCGCAAGAAGAATACCCGCACCATTGGCGTGATCGTTCCCAGGCTGAGCAGTTATTTTATGTCGAACGTGATCGCCGGCATGGAGCATATCGCATCCGCAGAAGGGTATAACCTCATCATCAGCCAATCGCTCGAAACCCTCAAGAAAGAGATGGCCAATGCACAGACCATGTTTAACAGCCGTGTGGATGGGCTACTGGTATCGCTTTCAGGCGAGACGGAGAATATTGACCATTTTGAGCCTTTCATCAAGAAGAAGGTTCCCCTGATCTTCTTCGACAGGATCATAGAGCATGAACGCTGTATGGGCATCGTTATCGACAATTACAAATCGGCCTATGAAGCCACCAAACACTTGCTGGATCAGGGTTGCAAGCGCATCCTGCATATTTGCGGCAATACGATCAGCCGGGTGTATGCAGAAAGGCTGAGAGGGTATAAACAGGCTTTGGCAGATCATAAAATAGCGATCGATCCCAAACTGGTCCTTCCCAGTAACCTGAGCGAAGATGCCGGCATTGAAGCTGCAGAATATATCCTCAAACTGAAACACAGGCCCGATGCCGTGTTCTCTGCCAATGATGCCTGCGCCGTGTATTGTATGAAAACATTGAAGCAGGCGGGACTTCATATTCCCCGTGATATCGCGTTTGCTGGCTTTAATAATGATCCGATGAGCAAAGTGGTGGAACCCAATCTCACCACGGTCAATTATCCCGGTTATGCCATGGGCGAAGCCGCCGCCACACAGCTGATCAACCACCTTACAGGCGTATCCAGCTATACAGCTACCAATATTATTATCCTGCGATCTGAACTCATCATCCGGCAGTCATCCATGAAAAAGAATACAAAAAGCTGAACTTTTTTTCATTTTCCCCTATATTGCAACCGATTGTAATTTATGAGGCGGGAAAAGGAAATAACCATCTACGATATTGCCAAACAGCTCGACCTCTCGGCCGCCACGGTAAGCCGTGCCCTGAAGGACCATCCGGCCATCAATAAACACACCAAGAAAAAGATCACCGACCTGGCTGAAAAGCTGGGGTACCGCTCCAATAATTTTGCCAGTAACTTAAGAAGGCAACGCACCAATACGATTGGTGTAATGGTACACGAATTGCGAAGCCAGTTCATGACCTCTGTATTGGCAGGTATAGAAAAGATCACCACCGAAGCCAATTACGATCTCATCATTGCCCACTCATCAGAAACTTTTAAGAAAGAAGCCGCCAACGCACAGAACCTTTTCCATAAAAGGGTGGATGGGGTGATCGCCTCCCTGGCCTTTGATACGGAAGACCTCTCCCATTTCGAACCCTTTGAAAGAAAAGGAATACCTGTTATTTTCTTCGACCGTGTTTTTGAGGACCATGAAGGCGCGAAAGTGATCATCAATAACCGTAAAGCCGGTTATGAAGCAACTGCTCACTTAATAGAACAGGGATGTAAACGCATCGCACATATTACAGCCAACCTGAAACGAAATGTGTATGCTGAACGTTTAAAAGGATACCAGCAGGCCTTAACGGAGCATGGTTTGAAATATAACGAGAAATATGTGATCGTTGATGACCTGAGTGAGGAAGCCAGTATTCATTCTGCCCGGAAGATATTGGCGATGAAACCTTTGCCGGACGGCATTTTCATTACCAATGATTTTTGCGCAGCTGTTTGCATCCAGACATTGAAAGAAGCCGGCATCCGTGTACCGGAAGATATTGCCGTGGTAGGATTTAACAATGATGTGATCTGCAAGATCATTGAACCCAAATTGAGTACCATCAATTATCCCGGCAATGAGATCGGCGAGATCGTTGCAAGGAACCTGATCAATCATTTACAGGGTAATACAAATATCAACCTGACCAATACCATAATCATCAAATCAGAATTGATCGTGAGGGAATCATCGAAGAGAAAGAAGGGATAACCCATTCTAAAAGATACACATGAAAAAAAAATTGTGTTCGCTGTCGGTACTTTTTTTCCTTTGCATCTGCCAACTACAGGCAGAAGACGGCTATCGCCTCTGGCTTCGCTATGATAAGATCAGCGACAAAAATCTGCTGTCAGCTTACAAAACACAATTATCCGGCTTATTAATAGAAGGCAAATCCCCTACGCTTGCGGTGATCAAAGATGAACTCATCAATGGTATTTCACGGTTGCTCGACAGCAGATTCAATCTGATCGGTTCTATACAGGAGCATAGCCTGGTGATCGGCACACCTGCAGGTTCCAGCCGTATTGCATCCTTATCCTTACCACTGGATAAACTCACAAAGGATGGGTTTCTGATCGCCACGCAAAAAATTTCCGGTAAGAATTGCATCGTCATCGCAGCCAATACAGAAACAGGTGTTCTATATGGCAGTTTTCATTTTCTGCAATTATTACAAACGCATAAAAATATTTCGCAACTGCATATTGCCAGCTCACCAAAGATCCAATATCGTTTATTAGACCATTGGGATAATATGAACCGCACTGTTGAACGCGGCTATGCAGGTTTCTCTATCTGGAAATGGCATCTGTTACCCGGCTATATTGACCAGCGCTATAAGGATTATGCCAGGGCCAATGCATCCATTGGCATCAATGGTACGGTTGTCAACAATGTAAATGCCAACGTGCAGATGTTTACCAAAGACTACCTGGTAAAAGTTGCTGCGCTGGCTGATGTATTCAGGCCTTATGGTATCAAAGTATTTCTTTCTGCAAAATTCAGTGCGCCTATTGAACTCGGTAAATTAAAAACCGCTGATCCGTTTGATGAGAGTGTGAAAGAATGGTGGCGAAAAAAAGTGGATGAGATCTATAGCTATATCCCCGACTTTGGAGGCTTCCTTGTAAAAGCCAATTCAGAAGGTCAGCCCGGCCCACAGAATTATAAACGCACCCATGCCGATGGTGCCAATATGTTGGCAGATGCCTTAGCACCCCATCATGGCATTGTTATGTGGCGCGCCTTTGTATATAGCAATGAAACCCCAACGGATCGTACCAAACAGGCTTACGATGAATTCAAGCCCTTTGACGGCTCATTCAAAAGCAATGTGATTGTTCAGGTAAAGAACGGGCCTTTGGATTTTCAGCCGAGGGAACCATTTCATCCGTTATTCGGCGCTATGCCTAAAACACCGGTGATGATGGAATTCCAGCTCACGCAGGAATATCTGGGCCAGGGCACACAGCTTGTTTATGAAGCACCCTTAATGAAAGAAGTACTGGATGCCGATACCTATGCCAATGGGAAAGGAACTACAGTTGCTAAAATCATAGACGGAACTGCTGAACAGCATTCGCTCACAGGTATTGCCGGTGTAAGCAATATCGGTGATGAAAGAAACTGGTGTGGACATCCTTTTGCACAATCCAATTGGTATGCATTTGGAAAACTGGCCTGGGACCATACGCTTACATCTGATGAAATTGCAGATGACTGGATCCGGATGACATTCAGTAACGACGCATCATTGGTTAACACAACAAAAAAGATGATGCTGGGTTCCAGGGAAACGATGGTACATTATATGAACCCATTGGGTTTGCACCATATTATGGGTGATGGCCATCATTACGGGCCTTCTCCATGGTCTGACAGGCTGGGCCGTGCCGACTGGAACCCTGTTTATTACCACAGAGCAGATTCAATAGGTGTAGGCTTTGAAAGAACAACAAAGGGAAGCAATGCTTTGGAACAATACGCACCTGAAGTAAGAAAGATCTATGAGGATCTTGCTACTTGTCCGGACGAATATTTATTATGGTTTCATCATGTTCCCTGGAATCATACCATGAGGTCCGGCAAAACTTTGTGGGAAGAACTCATTGCCAAATACTATTCCGGTGTAAATGATGTACGCAGCATGCAGCAAAACTGGAACAGTATTAAGGGAAAGATCGACAATGAACAATTTGAACATGTGAAAATGCTTTTGGCTGTACAGGAAAAAGAAGCCGTATGGTGGAGAAATGCCTGTCTGCTGTATTTCCAGACTTTCTCAAAAATGCCTTTACCATCAAGTGTAGAGCAACCCGATCACAATCTGGACTATTATAAAAGCTTACGGTTTCAGTTTGTTCCCGGTAACGGCGGCAACAACTGATTGGTAAGTAACTAACATAGCTATATGAAAATAAAATGCTTCCTGCTGTCTTGTGCATGCCTGTTGCTGGGGCAATTGCATGCGCAGGCTGTATCAGATAAAAAATCACCTGCCTCATTTGCGATTGTCAACGCTATTGAAGCCATTCCGATAGTGGTAGATGAACAGGATTACTGGCTGGTGCAGAAAGCGGCTTCTTTTTTACAAACAGATATTGAAAGTGTAACGGGTAAACAGCCTGAGATTACCCATAAACCATCTGCCAAGAATCTTATTCTCATAGGATCGTTTGATAAATCTCCTTTGATCAAACAACTGATTCAAAATAAAAAAATCAAAGTTGACAGCCTTACAGGTAAATGGGAAGCCGGCCTCACGCAGGTTGTAAACAACCCATTTCCCGGCGTAGACAAAGCATTGGTCATAACCGGCAGCGACAGAAGGGGTACAGCTTTCGGCGTATTTGAATTATCCAGACAGATCGGTGTGTCGCCATGGTATTGGTGGGCAGATGTTCCGGTGAATAAGAAAAAAGAACTTTATGTATCAAACACCATTCATTTACAAGACAGGCCACTCGTAAAATACCGCGGAGTATTTATCAATGATGAAGCGCCAGCATTCTCAGGGTGGACAAAAGAAAAATTCGGCGGTGTAAACCACCTCGTTTATGAAAAAGTATTTGAATTATTACTTCGTTTAAAAGCGAATTATCTCTGGCCAGCTATGTGGGGCAATGCTTTTGCCGATGATGATACCTTAAATCCGGTACTTGCAGATAAATATGGCATCGTGATCAGTAATTCACACCACGAACCCATGCTTCGTGCCCAACAGGAATGGAAACGTTATGGCAAGGGCGCCTGGAATTACCAAACCAATGATACCATTCTGCGTGCATTCTGGAAAAAAGGGATTCAAAACATGGGCTCCCATGAAAGTGTTGTGAGCATTGGTATGCGTGGTGATGGCGATATGCCTATGACACAGGGAAGTAATATTGCTTTACTGGAAAGAATTGTAGCCGATCAAAGAAAAATAATTGAAGAAGTGACAGGTAAGCCCGCATCTGCCACACCGCAATCGTGGGCATTGTATAAAGAAGTACAGGATTACTATGACAAAGGTATGCGGGTGCCCGATGATGTAACGCTATTATTGTGTGATGACAATTGGGGCAACCTGCGCAAACTTCCGAAACTTACCGATGCACCCCGTAAAGGAGGTTATGGAATTTATTATCATTTTGATTATGTAGGTGGGCCCAGAAATTATAAATGGCTCAATACAAATCCGATACCCAGAGTTTGGGAACAGATGCACCTTGCTTATGAATACAATGTAAGAGATATCTGGGTGGTAAATGTGGGTGATATCAAGCCGATGGAATTCCCTATTTCCTTTTTCCTCGATTATGCCTGGAACCCAACAAGGATAGGGCCTGCGGACTTACAAAAGTATACAGAGAAATGGGCAGCGTCTCAGTTCGGCAGTAAATATGCAGCTGAGATTGCAGATATTATTTCGAAGTATAGTAAATATAACGGAAGGCGGAAACCTGAGTTGCTGGATGCGAATACGTATAGCATTGAGAATTATAATGAATCGTCGATGGTTATGCTCGACTACCAGAATCTTTTAAAAAGGGCCGAACAGGTAAACAGTCAGTTACCTGCTGAATATAAAGACGCATTTTTCGAATTGGTATTACATCCTGTAAAAGCCTGTTCAAATTTACAGGACTTATATACCGCTGTTGCTTATAATAAAATCTATGCATCAAAAAAATCACCCATAGCGAACAGTTATGCAGAAAATGCGAAACGGCTTTATATAAAAGACTCACTGATCTCCTTAGAATACAATCATATAGCCAATGGTAAATGGAACCACATGATGGATCAGACACATATCGGATATACTTACTGGCAACAGCCACCTGTAAACCGTATGCCATCAGTACAATATGTTCCGGTTGATACTTCAAAGGGGATCAGGTTTTTTACCGAAACTGTATCGGAGTCTGAAACAGTAGCAGATGAGGGGCCCGTTCGCATTAAGGGCAATGCTTTTGCTGAGAAGGATAAATATGTTTCGATTGAGGCAGATCATTACACAAAAGCTATTGATGCGGCTAATATCAAATGGCAGGTTTTGCCGGATCATGGCCGGACAGGAAATGCCATAACAACATTTCCGGTTACTGCTGCCTCACAAACACCCGGCAACCAATCGCCCCATCTTGAATATGACATCTATCTATATGATACAGGAACTGTAAAACTACAGGCATACTTCTCCCCTACTTTAAACTTCAACAACGATGAAGGTTTGAAATACGCAATATCAATTGATAACGAATCACCGCAAACTGTTGTGATCAATAAGGATGATAACAACACCCGCGTTTGGGAAGGATGGGTTGCGAACAGTATTATTATTAAAACAACCACACATCGGCTCACAACAGCAGGTAAACACACGATCAAATACTGGATGGTAAGTCCGGCAGTTGTGCTGCAAAAAATCACAGGCGATCTGGGTGGTATAAAACCAAGTTATTTAGGCCCGCCTGAAACACTTATCAAACAGTAAAACAAAAAATCATCAAAAACAAATAAACCAGTAAACCAATAAACCAACACCCACTTGCTATGCGTTTAAAGATATTCCCAACTGCACTGCTCTTCATAGCAGCGTCCGTTTCCGCTCAGGAAAAAGGTACTTTAAAAAAGAAACCCATTTCCCAACCACTGGTATCTCACATCTTTACTGCCGATCCTTCGGCGCATGTGTTCAATGGAAAAATCTATGTGTACCCTTCGCACGATTTTGAAGCTGGTATCAAAGAAGATGACCTGGGTAGCCATTTTGCCATGCGTGACTATCATATCCTCTCAATGGATTCTATTGGTGGCAAAGTGACTGATAACGGGATTGCACTGGATATCAAAGATGTGCCATGGGCGGGCAGACAAATGTGGGCACCGGATGCTGCATTTAAAGATGGCACTTATTATCTCTATTTCCCTGTAAAAGACAAGACAGATATTTTCCGCATGGGTGTAGCAACCAGTAAATCACCGGTGGGGCCGTTCAAAGCCGAGAAAGAACCGATTAAAGGAAGTTATAGTATCGACCCAAGTGTGTTTAAAGACAGTGATGGTGCTTACTATATGTATTTTGGCGGCATCTGGGGCGGGCAATTGCAAAGATGGACAAACAATAAATACTCAGCCGATGCACAACTCCGCAAACCTAATGAAGAAGCTTTCCTGCCAAGGGTTGCCAGACTAAGTGCTGATATGAAAAGTTTTTCTGAAGAAGTACGCAGTATCAAACTGGTAGATGCCAATGGCAAGACCTTTCTTGAATCCAATAACGACAAACGTTTTTTTGAAGCATCCTGGGTTCATAAATACAAAAGCAAATATTATTTCTCTTATTCAACCGGCGATACACATAATATCTGTTATGCCATTGGTGACAGTCCTTATGGCCCATTCACCTACAAAGGTATCGTGTTAAAACCCGTAGAAGGCTGGACCAACCATCATTCTATTGTAGAGATCAAAGGCAAATGGTATCTTTTTTACCATGATACACAGATCTCCGGCAAAACACATTTGCGGAATGTAAAAGTAACTGAGCTGAAATATAATCCGGACGGTACCATTCAGCCAATTGAAGCATATAAATAATACTTAGCACAAACATCTTTAAACAAAGCAAATGAAAAAGACCTTATTGATTATTTGTACAGCCCTCGCATTGAATCTTTCTGCCCAGAACGTGGTTTCTCTTCAGGCTGACAAAGGCACCGAGATCATCAACAAAAATATCTACGGCCATTTCGCCGAGCACCTGGGCCATTGTATCTATGGCGGGTTATATGTTGGCGATAACAATACAAAGATCCCCAATAAAAACGGGATCCGTCTGGATGTGCTGGATGCACTTAAAAAATTAAAAGTACCTGTGTTGCGCTGGCCGGGTGGTTGCTTTGCGGATACCTATCATTGGAAAGATGGTATTGGCCCGAAAGACAAACGTCCTTCCATGCTAAACGTTTGGTGGGGTAATGTAAAAGAAGACAACAGTTTTGGTACCAATGAATTTCTGAATATGTGTGAAATGCTGGGTGCAGAGCCTTATCTCAGCGGCAACGTAGGCAGTGGTACCCCACAGGAATTATCTGATTGGGTTAAATACACTATTCACCCTAACGGCAGCAGCCCGATGCCGGATCTGCGCCAGCAAAATGGCCGTGCCAATCCCTGGCATGTAAAATACTGGGGTATTGGTAATGAAGCCTGGGGCTGCGGGGGTAATATGAAACCTGAGTACTATGCCAACATCTATCGCCAGTATACAACGTTCATGACCAATGGAGATCCGAAAGAAAGAATCTTCCGCATTGCGTCCGGTGCCAGTGATGCAGATTATAACTGGACAGAAGTATTGATGCGCGATATTCCGCACAATATGCTCGATGCGGTAGGTGTACATCACTACTCTGTGATCAACTGGAACAAAAAAGGTTCTGCAACCGGTTTTTCTGAAGAAGAATATTATACCACCATGCAAAGAGCCTTAGAAATGGAAGAACTGGTTACCAGGCACAGCGCAGTAATGGATAAATACGACCCTAAAAAAAGAGTAGCGATGGCAGTTGATGAATGGGGCGGATGGTATGATGTAGAACCCGGCACCAACGGCGCTTTTCTATTTCAACAGAATACGATGCGCGATGCAATGATCGCAGGAACGACTTTGAATATTTTCAACAACCATTGCGACCGTGTAAAAATGGCCAACCTGGCTCAGATCGTAAACGTATTACAGGCTGTAGTACTTACCAATGATGAAAAGATCATCCTAACCCCTACTTACCATGTAATGGAAATGTATAATGTGCATCAGGATGCCACCATGCTTCCGATTTCCGTTACAAGTAATGATTACAAAATGGGTAAAGAAAAATTAAAAGCCATTTCTGCTTCCGCTTCAAAAGATAAGAACGGGGTAACGCATATCTCATTGGTAAATATTGATGCCAATAAAGAGCAGGAAGTATCTGTGAATGTAAGCGGTGCAAACTACAGCAACGTAAAAGGAAGGATCTTAACATCTGACAAGTTGCAGAACTATAACAGTTTTGAGAGCCCTGATAAAGTAAAACCAACTGTCTTTAACGGAGCCGCTCTTTCCGGTTCAACCCTGAAAGTAAAATTACCTCCGTTTTCAGTTGTGGTTTTAGAAATGAAATAACAGGTACAAAAAAAGTAAAGGGGCCAGGCGAACAGTATGGATATGTATACGATCAGCAGGTAATTGATTCATTAACGCTAATACATCATGGGTATGCAAAAGCTATTATATCATCTTCCTGATTGGAACAGGCTTTTCATATGTATATCTATCCTGTTGTCAGGTTCCTTACAGGCACAGCTACAGCCATTGGGGATGTTTGATCACCACGAAGATATCGGCAACCCGAAACGTATGGGCAGTGCCGTATATAATAAAGAAGATCAAACCTACACACTGGCTTCTGCCGGCAAGAATATGTGGGCAAAAGCCGACCAGTTTCATTTTACCTGGAAAAAAATAAAAGGTGATTTTATCATCAAAGCAACCGTCAGATTTATTGGCAAAGGAGTGAACCCGCACAGGAAGATCGGCATCATGGCCCGCGATAAGACAAGCACGGATTCCCGTTATGCCGATGCCTGTGTACATGGCGAACAGCTTACTTCCTTACAATACCGGGCTTCAGATGGCGACACTACGGGTCAGGTGATCCTGTCTTCTTATGATCCTACCGAAATAGAATTGGAGCGTTCCGGTAATACATTCACTTTTTCCGCAGCTACATTTGGCGAAACCTATAAATCAGCAAGTAAAGAGATCAATCTGGCTGAAGAAATCTATGCCGGCCTTTTTATCTGTTCGCATGAAGAGGATGTGACAGAACAGGCTGTTTTCAGTAATGTACGTATCATCATCCCTCCTGCTAAGAACTACCGGCCCTATCGCGATTATATTGGCAGCCATCTCGAAGTGATGGATATGGAAACCGGTCATCGGAAAATTTTACACAGTGCCCCTAACTCATTACAGGCCCCTAACTGGACGCCTGATAATAAATACCTGATCTATAACTCTGAAGGGTTGCTATATAAATATGAGCTCCTGAATGGCTCTATCACAGTATTAAATACCGGCCTGGCTAAAGACAACAACAATGACCATGTCTTATCATTTGATGGAAAGATGATCGGCATCAGCAACCATACAGGTAAAAACAGGACTTCCACCATTTATACATTACCCATAACCGGGTCAGATAAACCCACAATGATCACGTCAGACACGTCCGGCCACTCTTATTTTCACAGCTGGTCGCCCGACGGGAGGCGTTTACTATTTACAGGTATGCGCAACAAAGAATGGAATATCTG
>CBHRAM010000034.1:0-16685 GCA_966076165.1 uncultured Chitinophagaceae bacterium | reverse complement strand
AGGGGTTAAATATTGTTGCATATTTGCAGCAGATTATGACCTATCCCGAAACACTTGATTATCTCTTCACAAAACTTCCGATGTTCAGTCGCATTGGTGCAGCTGCATTTAAAAAAGACCTCACCAATACAATTCGTTTGTGTGAAGCATTGGGCAACCCCCAGAATACATTCAAAACCATTCACATTGCCGGCACCAATGGTAAAGGTTCTACCAGTCATATGCTGGCTGCGATTCTGCAGACAGCCGGCTATAAAACAGGTTTGTACACTTCACCTCACTTAAAAGATTTCCGGGAAAGGATCAAGGTTGACGGCCATGTATGCGAAGAACAGTTTGTGGTAGATTTCACACAACGCATCCAGCCCTTGATCGATGAGATCGAACCTTCTTTTTTTGAGATCACGGTGGCTATGGCATTTGATTATTTCGCGAAAAAGAATGTGGATGTGGCTGTGATCGAAGTGGGACTGGGCGGTCGTTTCGACAGCACCAATATTATTACACCTGAACTCAGCGTAATTACCAATATCGGATGGGATCATATGAATATGCTGGGGGATACATTGGAGAAGATCGCATTTGAGAAAGCGGGGATCATTAAAAAAGGGATACCTGTTGTAATTGGAGAAGTGATCCCGGAAACAAAAAAAGTCTTTGAGGATAAAGCCACAGATTCACAGATCTCTTTTGCACAGCATGAAAGATATGTTGTGGGATGGGAATACGAACATCATCGGTTAACCGTAGAAGTGGCTGAGAAAAAATCTGACAGTCATCGTCATTATCAACTGGATCTGCCCGGCATCTACCAGACAAGAAATCTACTCACCGTTCTCGAAGCCGCACACCAGCTGCATTTGCAAGGATGGAGAACAGATAATACTGTTATACAAAAAGCCTTGGCACATGTAAGATCACTTACCGGACTGCATGGAAGATGGGAACTGATACAGCATGATCCTGTGGTGATCCTGGATGTGGGGCATAATGTAGATGGTATGGCGCAGATCAAAGAACAACTGGAGTTATCGAATTATCAGCACCTGCATATTATTATTGGCATGGTGAAGGATAAGGAGATTGATGCCGTACTGCAATTATTACCCAGGCAGGCGAGTTATTACTTTACACAGGCCCAGATACCGAGAGCATTGGACGCCGAAAGCTTAAGGCTGAACGCGGAACGCTTTGGGTTAGTTGGAGCATCTTTCAGTCATGTGAATGATGCTTTACAAAATGCATTAAGTCATGCACACAAAGAGGATATGATACTGGTATGCGGAAGTGTATTTCTGGTAGGAGAAGTAACTAGGTAAACTGAAGCCAGCCCAGTTTTATGAGGGCTTCATACAAAGGCCCTACCTGAACACCATGTTGGATCTTATTCTCTTTCAGCAATTGAAAGATCTCTTCTTTTGAAAAAGAAACCACATCAATATCCTCAAACTCATCCATATTTTTTGAATTGGCGATGGGGTAAGCATTACGGGCAAGAAAAAAATAAGCCGTATTGTTATTGATCGCGGGATTGGGCGACAATTGCAGTAAAAACTCCACCTGGTCCGAAGT
Organism: uncultured Chitinophagaceae bacterium; assembly: GCA_966076165.1. GTDB lineage: Bacteria > Bacteroidota > Bacteroidia > Chitinophagales > Chitinophagaceae > Sediminibacterium. The sequence goes on along the minus strand of CBHRAM010000034.1, from coordinate 15,113 downwards.
ATAGCCTGTCTCCTCCTCCATCTCACGTTTTGCCGCATCAATGGGTTGTTCATTCTTCTCGATCACACCACCCGGCAATTCAAATGTGGTCTGATCAACCGGGTATCGGTATTGACGAACAAGAATGATCCTTTCCTCTTTTGTAACAATGATCGTATTACACCAATCAGGCAATTCAACCGTATAATAAGGTTCGATGATCCTCCCGTCAGGAAATTCACAGCTATCTGCACGAAGCTGTAACCATCTGTCTTTGAAAACATATTCAGAGGACAATTTTTTCCATCGTAGATCTCTTGCCATACACAATGATAGATTACCAGCCCTTACTTTCCCGCAATGAAGTAATATGAGCAGTATGATGTTTGCCATGCCAGGCATATAAACCCAATAAAAACCAAAGGGTCATTTGTCTTCCATGCTCCGGGTGAACCACCGTTCTTTCCCAATCCGCATCTTTGATACCCTTGATCGCAACATACCAACGCTGGTGAAGTGCATGTAATAACGTGAGAGAAATATTCACAGGCAATTCATTATCGGGAAACAATGCCCATTCCTTTTCTTCGTAGGGTTTGATAGTTGGGTTCTCTTCGGTAAGTCCCAGTTTAAACCTGGTATACGCATTCATATGGCTGTCGGCAACATGGTGCACCAATTGCTGAACGGTCCATCCCCCATCACGGTAAGGCGTGTGAAGCTGTGCTGCATCCAGGTTAAGAATGGAACGTTCCAGTTCTTCGGGCAGGAATTTGATATCGAGTAACCATTTTTCTTTTTGTTCAATAGAAAAAGGTTGTGGCTCATATTTACCGATGGGATACCGCGGATCAATTGTCATACAATATTTTTTAATAAATAAAAATCATAGTTTATCTAATATCTTCTTCACGTAGTTATGCTTCTCTTAAAACATGCCCCGTCATGTGTATGAACACATCTTCGAGGTTGGCCTGCTTTACTTCTTTCGGTTTTTCAAAACCCGAAGCCACCAGTTCATCGATCAGTTTATCCGGTGAATTCAATGCAATGATATTGCCACTGTCAATGATCGCCACCCTGTCGCAAAGCACTTCCGCTTCATCCATATAATGTGTGGTAATGATCACCGTAGTACCCTGGTTACGGATATCACGGATCAGGTCCCAAAGATTTCTTCTCGCCTGCGGATCGAGGCCCGTAGTAGGCTCATCCAGGAAAATGATCTTGGGTTGGTTGATCAAAGTAGTGGCAATGGAGAAGCGTTGTTTCTGGCCACCACTCATTTCCTTGAACTTTGATTTCGCCTTATCCCGCAGGTTAACCTTATCCAGTAACTGCATCGGGTCAACTTCTTCATTATACAATCCAGCAAAAAGATTGATCAGTTCCACCAGGTTCAGACTGGGGTAATAACCCGATGTCTGTAACTGTACACCAATGATCTTCTTGATCTCATTAGGCGATGTATCCAGGTCCAGTCCGTCTACCCATACTTTTCCACTGGTTTTTTCACGCAGGGTTTCAATGATCTCCAGGGTAGTAGACTTCCCGGCACCATTGGGGCCCAGTAACCCGAAGATCTCTCCTTCCTCCACATCAAAACTGATCCCTTTTACGGCTTCAAAATCACCATAACTTTTTTTCAGGTCTTTAACACTGATGATTGTTTTGCTCATGATCTAAAATTTAAACACCAAGCCGGCCTGTTTATCCGCAACACCTACACCCAATGCCGCTTTATGGTATTGTTTATTGAATAAAATTACGGCCATTTCCAGGTTCTTTTGTCCCATCAGGATTAAATAACCACTGGCCAATGAAGCAGCAAAGCCACCACCGATCATTGCCCATCCATTGCTTTTATTGTTATCTGAAGAGGATAATTTACGGATCCCTGCGAAAATGGCAACTGCACCCACAAAACCGATAACCTGGCCGGCTATTTTATTGGACTGGTGTTTTTGTACCAGTCTGATCAGGTTGATATCACCGGTCCGGTAGAACAGCTGTTCAAACTGTTTCTTACCGGTAAAGATCGTATCATGATAAATGATGGTATTGGGTTTGGGGTTAAAAAAATAGTTCATCCCACCCGCATCCATTTTCTGTTGTGCCTTTGTGGCAATGCCTGCTATCAATAGAACACTGAGAAAAAAAATCCTTTTCATTAACTTATTTTATCGCTCCTGTAAATGTTTCCAGTTCCTCCATCATTTTCTTACTGCCAATGAATAAAGCAGTACGTTGGTGCAGTTCGGTTGGCTGTATATCCAATATCCGCTGTTTACCATTGGTAGCCGCACCTCCCGCTACTTCTACAATAAATGCAAATGGATTCGCTTCATATAATAACCGCAATTTACCCTTGGGTTTATCCAGAGTGGCGGGGTACATGAAGATCCCACCCTTGATCAGGTTACGGTGCACATCGGCCACCATACTACCGATATAACGTTGGGTGTAAGGGCCGCCGGTTTCTTTGGTCTTCTGCTGACAACCATTGATGTATTTTCTTACCGCTTCATCATACTGGAAAAAATTACCGTGGTTCACAGAATAGAATTTTCCTGTTTCCGGACATTTGATATCAGGATAACTTAACGAAAACTCACCAATGGAAGGATCCAGTGTAAATCCATTCACACCTCTGCGTGTGGCATAAACCAGCATGGTACTGGAACCATATACAACATAACCTGCGGCAACCTGCTGACTACCTGGTTGCAGAAAATCTTCTTTGGTACAGGGTTTTCCTAATTCACTCACTCTTCTGTATACACTGAAAATAGTACCGATAGAAACATTCACATCAATATTACCACTGCCATCCAGGGGATCGAACAGCACCACATATTTACTCCAGTTACTTACATCATCATCGAATACCACAAAATCATCCATCTCCTCACTGCCAATACCTGCACAGCTGATCCCATGTTTCAAAACACCCATGAACTGGTTATTGGCGAAAATGTCTAATTTTTTTACATCTTCTCCCTGCACATTTACAGACCCTGCATCACCTAAAATATCTACCAGGCCGGCTTTATTCACTTCTACGTTAACCCGCTTGGCGGCTAACGCAAGATCGCGCAGCAAACGGCTTAATTCGCCGGTGGCTGATGGGAACTGCCGTAACTGTGTAAGGGTAAATTCATCCAGCGTAAGGATCTTTCTGTTTACACTCATAAGGATCATTTAGATAAAGTTAGGGAGGGACTTGTAATCCTGTAGATAAATTTTATGAAAGTAATCATGTATAAAATACACAGGAGCACAAAGCTTATAACCTGTAAAAGATCTGTGTAAAGAAAATAATTCCCTTCCGGTCTTTATACACGCCAATACCGGTGTAACGGTAATTTCCTTCCATGTTCTTTTTATGTCCGGGACTATTGAGCCATCCATTCACCACTTCTTTTGCGGAAAGCTGTCCATACGCAACATTTTCTGCAGAAGCCGTGATCCAGCCTGCTTTCTGTTTGATGGCCTGCATCCTTTGGTCAAACCCTTCATGTCCAAAACCCGTTTTGCGTTCAGCCATGTCTTTGCTATGCCGGTAGGCCTGCCTGTTGGCTTCCGCATTCATTTCTAAAGATGATAACCCTATGGAACGGCGATGCTCATTCACATAGCTAAGGATCGACCCTTCCATACTACCAGTTATCTCAATTCCTTTTTCAGGCCCTTTTACAGGTGTTGCGGATGTTGTGAGTTTCGGACTGCAGGAAAGAATGGCAATAAGTATAAAAAAACTAAAAAAAGACGGGATGTAGGCTGATTTTGTCATGTAGGATATTTTACTAACTCAGGCAACAACCATACCAGTTAACCGATTTACAGAATTAACCTAGTTTTGCGGCCAGACATTAACAACAGTAAAGGATGAAAGTATTCAAATTCGGCGGAGCCAGTGTAAACAGTGTAGAGAGGATCCAGAACCTGGCAGGCATTGTAAAACAATATCAGGAGCAACCTCTGATGATCATTATTTCGGCTATGGGAAAGACCACCAATAGCCTGGAAAAAGTGGCTGATACGTTCTATGCGGGGAAAAAAGAGGAGGCCCTTCATTTGTTTGATGCGATTAAGCAATACCATATCAATATTTCCAAGTATCTGTTGGTTACACGGTTTAACGAATGTCTTGATCAGCTGGCTGATTTTTTTACCGAGATCGAATGGCTGCTGCACGATAAACCGGTTAGGGAATACGATTATTATTACGACCAGATCGTTTGTATCGGCGAATTATTAAGCACCTGTATCATCAGCCATTACCTGAATGAAACAGGCATCACCAATCAATGGCTGGATGTGCGTGACCTGATCAGAACCGATAACAATTTTCGGGATGCAGGTATCGATTGGGCAGTTACGGAAGAAAGGATCGGGATGCAGGATACCGGATATCAGGCAGCAGATACCAAGAGTTCAAAAATTTACATTACGCAAGGTTTTATCGGTTGCACCGATGATAATGAAAGCACCACCCTTGGCCGAGAAGGAAGCGATTACACAGCTGCTATATTTGCCAATATCCTGAATGCAGAAAGCCTGAGTATCTGGAAAGATGTGGAAGGTGTGATGAACGCCGATCCCAAACAATTTCCCGATGCGCAGCTGATCAGTGAACTCAGTTTCACCGAAGTGATCGAAATGGCTTTTTACGGAGCACAGGTGATACATCCCAAAACCATCAAACCCTTACAGAACAAGGGGATCCCCTTGTATGTAAAATGTTTCCTGGATCCTTCATTACCCGGAACCGTTATTCATCAAAAGAACAGCAGGAACCTGCCTCCGATTATTGTGATCAAAGAGAACCAGGCTTTACTGCACCTGAACAGCCAGGATTTTTCTTTTGTGGGTGAAGAACCTATGAGCAAACTATATCAGCTGTTTGCCAGGATACATTTCCGTCCCAACCTGATACAGACCGGGGCCATCAATGTGCAATTATGTGTAGATAACAGGGCAGATAAGATAGAACAGCTTGCTTCTGCAGCTACGGCCATCTTTGATGTACAGGTGGAGAAAGACCTCAACCTTCTCACCATCCGGCATTATAACAAGGAAATTTTTGAGGAACTCACAAAAGACAAACAGGTGATCCTAACACAAAGGACCCGGGAAACCATCCAGGTTTTGTATGCCTGATCTTCTTTATAAAAGCGGAACGTACTCCCCTTTTTTATTGACAGAGATCAGCGGGATCTTTTTATTCTGTTCAAAATAATCGTACACTTCTTTGAGCCTGCCCGAAAAACGCTGGTACTCAGGATCGTCTTTGCTGGTTTTAACAAGAAACTCACGGCTTTTTTCTACACTATACCGGATGGGGAAAATATGCACGGGAATAAAATCTTCTCCCTGGTCATGCGCATAGGAAGCCAGTATATACAACTCATCAATCTGGGTATTGATAGGAATACAACCCACGGTTACACAACTGCCATGAATAAAAATATCATTACCGGGTTTGGCCGAATCACTCAATAACATATCAGATGCATTCGGGTAATTCAGTCCCAGCGACATATTATAATTGCTCTTAGGGTTGAACTGGTTGATATAGTAAAAACCTTCCGGCACCTGGTAATCACCCTCGATCCGCTTAGGCCCTAATGCACCGGATAAGGCACACACCTTATAGGTCTTGAATAATTTGAAAGATTCATTCTTCCCGTTACGAACCCATACTTCCAGTTGGCTATCATATTTAAAACTCCGCACATAGATCTGCTTTACCGGCCAGGAAATATGCATGGCCGCCAACTGCTTTTTGAGCGAATCTTCCCTTTGTTTGATCGCATTGGCCACTTTGGGGTACTGGCGCTGGGTATTCATAAACGACACCTGTGCCTCAACCCCGGTGAGACAGGAAACACAGAAAACTATCGCTAACCATACTCGCATAGGCTCAAAAATAACGGAAATAAAAAACGCACCAAAGATTGATGCGTTAAAATAACGTTGGGATGGGATAGGAAATTGTCCATAGACCATAGTCCATGGTCCATAGCAGAACCCAGACCCAGGAAATGGCTATGGACTATCGACCATGGACCATGGACGGTTCTTCTACAGATTCCCCCTCAACTCCTGTTCCCGCTCTATTGCCTCAAATAAGGCCTTGAAATTCCCTTTCCCGAAGCTTTTGGCTCCTTTGCGCTGGATGATCTCGAAGAAAAGTGTGGGCCTGTCTTCAACGGGTTTGGTGAAGATCTGGAGCAGGTAGCCTTCTTCATCCCTGTCCACAAGGATCCCCAGTTTCTTCAGGGGTTCAAGATCTTCATCAATATGCCCTACCCTTTCTAAGAGCTCATCATAATAAGAAGAAGGTACTTTAAGAAACTCTATCCCCCGGCTTTGCAGGTCCGTGACTGTTTTTACAATATCATTCGTGGCAAGGGCCACATGCTGACAACCTTCGCCGTCATAATAATCAAGGTACTCTTCCACCTGCGATTTTTTCTTGCCTTCTGCCGGCTCATTGATCGGGAATTTAACGAACCCATTGCCATTGCTCATCACCTTACTCATCAATGCTGAATACTCTGTAGAGATATCATTATCATCAAACGTGAGAATATTGCGGAACCCCATTACTTCTTCATAAAAATTCACCCAGCGGTTCATCTGGTTCCAGCCCACATTTCCTACACAATGATCAACATACAGTAAGCCGGTTTCAATCGGATTATATTCAGATTCCCATTTACGGTAGCCGGGCAGGAATACTCCTTTATAATTTTTCCTTTCTACAAAAAGATGAACCGTCTCACCATACGTACAGATCCCGCTTACCACCACTTCCCCATGTTCATCTTTTAGTGTATGCGGTTCCTGGTAACTCTTGCCGCCACGAACCGTGGTTTGATGCCAGGCATCTGTTGCATCCTCAACTCTCAGTGCCAATATTTTTACACCATCCCCATGCCGGTAAATATGATCGGCCATTGTATTCTGACTGCGTAATGGCGTGGTAAATACAAAAGTGAGTTTGTTCTGTCGAACCGCATAGCTTGCCCTGTCTTTCATACCGGTTTCCGGGCCGGCATAAGCCAGGCTTTGAAAACCAAAAGCAGTTTTATAAAAATGAGCCGCCTGCTTGGCATTGCCCACATAAAATTCAACATAATCGGTTCCCTGCAATGGCAGGAAATCTTCCTGGATATGTATCACAGGCGTATTCTGTACGAGTGTTCCCATAAATTTGTTTGAGTGTAATGACTGAAAAGAGAAAACACAAAAGCGTTCAGCTTTCTGCGTTAAGCATTAAGCATAAGGCGCCTTATCCATGGCCAAAGCTTCCATCAGCAAACAATAACAAAATCGTTTGTCGCTGAATAATTTATGGGGATAGTCGGGAGTCATCGGGGCAAATCTAAATAAATAATCCAATAGTTTATAGTTTGTGGTCTGTGGTCTGGAGTTTCCGGAAAAAACCATAGACCACAGACCACAAACCACAAACTCCTCATTATCTTCGCCCACACTTAACTACATCTATGAAAATTGGTATACTCGGTGGTGGTCAATTGGGACGAATGTTATTACAGGCAGCAGCCAATTATACAGTAGATACCTATGTGCTGGAGAATGATGATCATTGTCCGGCAGCCCATTTATGCCATCATTTTACAAAAGGCAGTATTACTGATTTTGATACGGTTTACAATTTTGGTAAAGGTCTGGATGCCATAACCATTGAGATTGAATCTGTTAATGTAGATGCATTGGAAAAACTGGAGTCCGAGGGAGTAAGGGTCTATCCAAAACCGTCTGCCATCCGCATCATTAAGAACAAGATCATTCAGAAAGAATTTTATAAAAAGCATGAAGTGCCTACTTCAGATTTTATTGTAACAGAAAACCTGGCCGATCTGCAGAAGCATGCTGATTTTCTTCCTGCTGTACATAAGATCGGACAAGGGGGCTATGATGGAAAAGGCGTACAGGTATTGGAAACAGAAGCAGATCTCAGCAAGGGCTTTGATGCACCTGCCGTACTGGAAAAAAAAGTAAAGATCAAAAAAGAACTCGCCATCATCGTTGCGATGGGTGATAATGGAGAAACGGTTTTATTTCCTCCGGCAGAAATGGTTTTTGATCCCGTATGGAACCTGTTGGATTACCAGCTCAGCCCTGCCCTGCTGCCAGAAAAAACATTATGGAAAGCAGAAGGTATTGCGGCCAAAGTGGTTAAGGAACTGAAAAGTCCCGGTTTGTTTGCCATCGAATTATTTATCGACTTGAATGATGAAGTATTGGTGAATGAAGCGGCTCCCCGTGTACACAATAGTGGCCACCATACCATCGAAGCCAACTATTCCAGCCAATATGATATGCTCTGGCGCATCATGCTGCAACTGCCTTTGGGTAATACAGACCCGATCCTACCCTCTGCTATTGTCAATATTTTAGGTGCTGAAGGACACAGCGGCCCGGCTAAATATGAAGGCCTGAATGAAGTATTACAAATGGACAATGTATTTGTACATCTCTACGGCAAAAAAGAAACCAAGCCCGGCAGAAAAATGGGACATGTAACCATCCTGCACAAAGATTATTCAGACCTTACTTACAAGGCAAATAAGATCAAACACCTGCTCAAAGTGGTTTCTTAGATCGTTGTGACTGTCGGAGTATGAACGATTTTTTTTACACTCAGCGGTTTCAGAAAACCAATTCCGATCAGGCTCTTGGTCTGCAATCCCGGCGAAGTATGGTTGGGCCCGAATAGCCGGATATTATCATCATAGATCAGATCCAGGCTGTATGTAGCAGAGAAATATTTATTGATCTTGAATGAAAAAAGATTGGTCATAAAAATATCCACATTCTCTGGCTGGCTTTGGTAATTGGAGAACAGGTCCATCCTTCCCTTATACGTTACATTCTTTGCGATGGTATTGTTATAGTTCACCGTTGCAAATGCACCGATCTCATTCAGGGAATGCTGTCCGGCCGGAACCCCATAGATCCCTTTTGCCGCCAACACTTTATTGGAGATGATCGTTGAACGGGAAGTAAGCGGAGAAAGGAAGACAGAGATCGTACTCTTGGGTTTATAATCAAATCCCACAGAAAGGATCAGGTAAGCCGGCGATAAAAAGGAGGAAGAAAAATCGCCCACATTATTGGAGAATGTGTACCCGTCAAAAAACTGCGAACGGAAATTGAACAGCCCGGTAAGATACCATTTACCCAATGTGTCCATTTTATAACCATACTTGCTCAGGTAATCAAAACGGTCATCGTTCTTACGGCTGCCCAAACTGGTGGATTGTACAAAGCCCAGGTTCACATCCAGGTTATTGTCCCAGCTCTGGCGCCCCTTACGGTAAAAGAAGAAATAATTGAAATAAGAATTGATGGTCATGGAGAAATTATCACCACCTGCGGCCCAGTTACTTAAAGATCCCTGTGCCAGGTTAAAACTTAATAAACCACCCGTCTTCCAGTTCCATTTGGAAGTATCCACCTCTTTTTTAATGGTACGGGAAGTCTCATTTCTGAGCTTGTTAACAACAATATCCTGACTCATTACAGAATGAACAATGAGCAAGGCTGTGATAAAAAGGGGGATTTTACGCATTCCTGTCAAAATTTGCTCGCAAATCTAATGTTTATGATGAATTTTCGTGAAACTACTGCTGACAATCTGACATTAACGCATCAATTTTGTATTTTTGCCAACTAAAATTGAGGAAGAATGGAAATACTGGAATTAGGAGGCAAAGTTCACGACGAAACCCGTCAGGGCGAAGCCTTTAATCCACAGGGTAGCGACCAGCAGTCGTTTAAGAAACACTTCTACATAGAAAGTTATGGCTGTGCCATGAATTTTGCGGATAGTGAAGTGGTGGCTTCTATTTTGAATGCCGAAGGTTTTGGTGCCACCAAACAGGCAGAAGAAGCAGATCTGGTGTTGATCAATACCTGTTCGATCCGTGAAAAAGCGGAATTAACGGTAAGAAAAAGGCTTACTGAATTCAGAAGCCTGAAAAAGAAAAAGCCGGGTATGCTGATAGGCATGCTGGGTTGCATGGCGGAAAGGTTAAAAGCCAAATTGCTGGAAGAAGAAAAACTGGTAGACCTGGTGGTAGGCCCCGATGCTTACAGAAGTTTACCCGCATTGATAGGTGAAGCCGAGACCGGTCAGAAAGCCGTGAATGTTTTATTGAGCAGGGATGAAACCTATGGCGATATTGCCCCTATCCGATTAGACAGCAATGGCGTTTGTGCTTTTGTATCCATCATGCGCGGTTGTAACAATATGTGCAGCTTTTGCGTGGTACCCTTTACCAGAGGGAGGGAAAGAAGTCGCGATGCCTATTCGATCCTTACGGAAGTAGAACATTTGTTCAATACGGGTTATCGTGAAGTAACCCTGCTGGGACAGAATGTAGACAGTTATTACTGGATAGATGAAAGCAATGATGAAACGATCACTTTTGCCAAACTCCTCGAGAAAGTGGCATTGGTCTCTCCCCTGCTACGTGTGCGTTTCAGCACTTCACATCCGAAAGATATTACGGATGAAGTGTTGTACACGATCGCTAAATATGAGAACATCTGTAATTATATCCATCTTCCCGTGCAAAGCGGCAGCAACCGGATCTTACAGTTGATGAACCGTACTTACACAAAAGAATGGTATATCGCCAAGGTAAACCGCATCCGCGAGATCCTGCCTGATTGCGGGCTCAGTACCGATATAATCACAGGATTCTGCACAGAAACAGAAGAAGACCATCGCGAATCCTATTCACTGATGGAGTATTGCAAATACGATCTGGCTTATATGTATTTCTACAGCGAAAGGCCCGGAACCCTTGCAGAGAAAAGGTATGAGGATGATGTGCCGGAAGAAACCAAGAAAAGAAGGTTACAGGAGATCATTGCCCTGCACCGCATCCACTCACTGGAAAGCATGCAGCGTGATGTGAACAAAACATTCAAAGTATTGATAGAAGCCGATTCCAAAAAAAGCAACCAGGACTGGCACGGAAGAACCGACCATAATAAGGTAGTGATCTTTCCAAAAGAGCATTATAACCTGAAGAAAGGTGATTATGTGAATGTATATGTTCATTCCTGTACTGCGGGAACGCTGTTGGGAAAAATTAGTAATGAGTAGTTAGCAATTAGTAATAGCTATAGGCAATTACGAAAACGAACAACTCCAATTACTAATTACTAATTATTAATTACTAATTACAAAGAATGGATTTACAAAGTATAAAAAACAGGTTCGGCATCATCGGTAATTCACCGGCGCTGAACCATGCATTGAATACAGCGGTGCAGGTGGCTGCCACGGACCTTACTGTTTTGATCGTGGGAGAAAGCGGTGTGGGTAAGGAAGTTTTTTCACAGATCATACATGCTTTGTCATCGCGCAAGCACAACCCGTTTATTGCCGTTAACTGCGGAGCTATTCCGGAAGGAACCATCGATTCAGAATTATTCGGTCACGAAAAAGGCGCATTCACCGGTGCGGTAGACAGCCGCAAAGGATATTTTGAGACCGTAAGCGGTGGTACTATTTTTATGGATGAGATCGGTGAAATGCCTCTTGGTACACAGGCGCGTTTACTGCGTGTGCTTGAAACCGGTGAGTTCATTCGCGTGGGTTCTTCCAAAGTGCAGAAGACCGATGTACGGGTGATTGCTGCCACTAACCGGGAGTTGCTCGAATTTACACAGAAGGGCCGTTTCAGGGAAGACCTCTATTATCGTTTGAGTACGGTGCCTATCCGTGTTCCCTCTCTGCGCGACAGAAAGGAAGATATCCTCCTGCTCTTCAGAAAATTTGTGGTTGATTTTGCAGAGCGTTATAAGACTTCGCCTGTACAGCTGGATGATGAAGCCAAAAACCTGTTAATTAACCATCGCTGGCAGGGTAATGTGCGTGAGTTGAAGAATATTGCAGAACAGATCTCCGTGCTCAGTACCAGTGCCCTGATCTCTGGCAATGAAATGCGCAGGTTCTTACCCGAGGCAACCGGTAACCGTTTACCGATGCTGGCCGGACAACACCCAACCGGAGAATTTGCCAATGAACGCGAGATCCTGTACAAACTTTTTTTCGATATGAAAAAAGATGTGACCGAGCTGAAGAAGATGTTCCTCGAGATCTTACAGAACCCTTCACTGGCGGGCAGTGCGGCTAATTTTACAAGGGATTCATTGGTGAATGATTTTCACAGTAACGGAGATGTACAGCAGGCGATCGTAAGTTCCAATAACGGTCAGCCGGCCAATGTACAACCCGCTTTTCTTCCTGCAGGAAGCCACTCATCGCAACCGGTATTATTGCATGAAGATGATATACAACAGCATGAAGAAGTGGAAGAATCCCTGAATATTGTTGACAAGGAAAAAGAGCTGATCATTAAAGCCTTGAAAAAACACAAGGGCAAAAGAAAAGATGCATCACTTGATCTGGGCATTAGTGAAAGAACATTATACAGAAAGCTAAAGGAATACGATATTGATGAGTGAGAATAATTAGAAATTAATAATTAGAAATTAATAATTGAAAATGACTATTAACATACGGAAAGTCAATTTTAAAAACAGTTTACGCTCCCTGAACCTCTTTAGGTGCATTTGTATGCTGTTTTTTATTCCGGTGATTTTCTCCTCCTGCGGTATTTACAGTTTTAAGAATGCAACGATCCCGGCAGAAGTGAAAACGGTAAATATTAAATTCATTCAGAATACCGCGCGCTATATTAATCCGCAGCTGAGTCAGAAGTTTTATGATAAGATCCAGCAGAAGATCATCGGAGGAACCAAACTCACCCGTTCCAACAGCGATGATGCCCATTATGTGATCAGCGGCACCATTACCGGCTACGATGCCAACCAGACCGTAGGTATCAGTGCCCAGCAGGCCACAACTAACCGTTTAACGGTAACCATGCATATCGTATTAAAAAAGACCCTGGAAAATAAAACAGATGAGTTTGACGTTAGTAGGTCCTTCGACTATTCCGCCAATCTTTCTCTTCAGCAGGCTGAAGGGCAATTACTGGATGAAGTAGTGAGAAGCTTAACAGATGATATCTTTAATAAAATTTTTTCAGACTGGTAACGGTTGCTGACAGATTATGAGTTTAACACAGGAAAAAGCATTGTTTCATGTATCCGGCAAGCTGAACCTATCACAGGTAAAGGCCGACACTCTTCAGGAGGTTGCGGATGCATTTCCTTATTTCGCGCCCGCACAATATTTTCTTGCTTCAAAACTGGGTATAGAAAAAACCGAACGTTCAAAAGCACAGGCACAAAAAGCCAACCTGTATTTCTCCAATCCTTATTGGCTGATGTACCAGTTACAGCATGGTTTAGCCAACGAAGTGGATGAAACAATGCCTGGTACTACCCCATCTTTTACAACGGTACCGGCCGGTATGGCTGTACCAACCGTTGAAGCAGTAAAAGAGATCATGCGTAAGATCGACCGCCTGGATGAGGTAAGGGATGAGGAAGAAGAGCCCTTGCCGGAAGGGGCTGAAACAGAAAGCCCGATCGATGCCGATGAATCGGAGAGCAAGATCGCGGGAATGTTATCGGATCAACTGGCCGAATTTAAAAAACCACTGGCCGAAGACGCCAAACTGGATATTGAGCAGGAAAAGCAAAGACTGCATACGATCGACTATTTTGCTTCACAGGGTATTAAAATAGACCTTTCCTCCATTCCGCAGGATAAGCTTACCCGGCACCTGCTGAAGTTTACGGATTGGCTGAAACAGATCAAACAGGTAAACCCGGCCGAACTGGTGGAAAACCTGGAAATGGAGAAAGCCGTGGCAGAAACTGCCCAAACTTCCAATGAAACCCGTGAAGTGATCACGGAAACCATGGCAGAAGTGCTGATCAAACAGGGGCAGGTAGACAAGGCAATCCAGGTCCTGATCAAATTAAGTTTCTTAAATCCTGAAAAATCCAGTTATTTTGCTGCCAAAATAGAACAACTAAAAGGAATATAATATGATCATTTTGTTTTTGATTCTGATTGTGATTGCCTCTGCGGCGCTTGGTTTTATGGTTTTGATCCAAAATCCAAAAGGTGGTGGTTTATCTGCCAATGTGGGTGGTTTCAGCAACCAATTGATGGGTGTAAAACAAACGACTGATGTGCTTGAGAAAGGCACCTGGCTGTTTGCCAGCATTATTGCCCTGTTGGCTATCTTCTCTGTTTTATTCCTGAAAGGAAGCGCTTCTGTAGGAACAGATAACTCTATCCTGCAAAAAGTGAATACCTCCGCTCCTGCCGCTGCACCTGCAGCAGCACCGGCCGGTACCACAACTGCACCAGCTGCAACCCCTCCTGTTAAGAAATAAACTGATAACATTATTTATATGCCCTGTCTGTATCTGCAGACAGGGTTTTTTATTTAATTTGAACCCATGTCAAGATCTATAAAACTTATTGGGGTAATCTTATTGATCGGTGCTGCTGTTATTGGCTGGGCATTACTGGGATCGGGAACAGGCTTTACAGAGAAAAGCCGGAGTTTTATTGTTCGCGAAGGACAAACCGCCAAAGCCCAGGTTTTGGCCGAAATGAAAAAAAACGAGATCCTCTCCGGCAGCATGGTTTTCTCCGTATTATCATCTGCCACCGGAGTTTGGGGCAATATTAAACCGGGCAAATACGAAGTTAAAAAAGGCCAGAGCCTTTGGGGCATTGCCAGAATGCTTAAGAACGGTCGCCTGGCACAGATCAACCTGGTAATTAATAAGCTCAGGACCAAGGAAGACCTTGCAAAACTCATCAGTAAAAACTTTGCACCGGACTCCGCTTCAGTGATGCAATACCTGAATTCGAATGATTCACTGGAGAAGTTTGGTGTAGATACGAGTACCGTTTTCACGATCATCATTCCTGACACCTACACTTTTTACTGGAATACCGGCTTAAACAAGATCTTTCGCAAATTATCCGACAGTAAAAATGCTTTCTGGCAAAAGAATAACCGCTTAGCCAAAGCAGAAACGATACAATTCTCGCCTGAGCAGGCCTATATACTGGCTTCAATTGTGGAAGAAGAGACCAATTACGACAGCGATAAATACAAGATCGCCAGTGTCTATATCAACCGGCT
>CBHRAM010000033.1:0-16948 GCA_966076165.1 uncultured Chitinophagaceae bacterium | reverse complement strand
ATCCAAACCAGATCTATTCGGTTGATGTATTAAAGAATGGCGCTGCTACAGCATTATATGGAGAAGAGGCAAAGAATGGGGTTGTGATTATCAAAACAAAAGCGAATACTTCTTCTTATGGAGCCACCGTTACTGTTACTCCGCATAGTGACCCGGATAAACGTACTACCCTGTATGGCCGTAGAGACAAAGATGGTAACTGGATGATGCCACTTAGCGGGATGTCGCTGGGTGGTGGCTCGGCAAAATCATATAGAACGCCTGTGTCTGTAAATAGTTTGATCAAGGATAATGTGCTGATTATTCTGGATGGAGAAAAAGTAAACCAAAAGGTCTTTGAAACACTTGATCCGGTCAGCATCAGTTCTGTCAATGTTTTGAAAGACAGTAGTGCCAGAGTGTTATACGGAGAAGAAGGGAAAGAGGGTGTGATCGTGATCACTACAAAAGCTCATGCGGAGGAATATAATAGACAAAATCCCCGCAAACCGGCTTATGAAGGCCAGCCGGTATTTACTCAGGGTCAAACACCTGCCCATTTTCCAGGTGGTGAAGAAGCCTGGCAAAAATACCTGCAAAGGAATCTCAACAGGGATATGCTGGTGGAGAAAGGGGCACCTCCGGGAAAATACGTTGTGGTGGTTTCTTTTATCGTTGATAAAGAAGGGAACCTGAGTGATATTCATGCAGAAACCGATCCTGGCTATGGTACCAAAGAAGAAGCCATTCGTATGATTGAAAAGGGCCCGAAATGGGTACCGGCGGAGCAGGAGGGTAAGAAAGTGATTTATAAACAAAATCAAAAAATTACATGGGTTGTTTCTGAGTCTGATATGGATATAAAAACAGATGGCAGGAAAGAGCCTGTGAAAAATAAGAAAAGAACAGGAAGAGAAATAGCATTTGACAATAAGCTGAAGCAGGAAAAAGCTAACAACAGCAAAACGTTTTTCTATATTGATGGTATTTCCTGTGTAATAACAGGTGCAGGAAGCCGTGCCGAAATGGTAGGTGCAACAGATATTGTATTTGTAAATGGGAAGCGTATGACACCTGATGAACTCAATAAAAAGTATAATAGGAATGATTTTATACTGGTAGCTGCCAATGATACAGAAGAAGCGATTAAAAAATATGGCAAAGGAGCACTTTTGGTTTCTACCAAACGATTAACACCCAAAGAAGTCAATGCCCAGTTAGATCTAGATAAATATGAACCTAAATAAAACAATCTAACATTTGGAAAGTTTTAAAACTTTCCAAATGTTACCCACCATAACCCAAAACAAGATCATGCTCACAACAGCTTATTATTTTCTCCAGGTAATACTCTGCAGTGCATTAATGATGGGGTATTACTGGTTGGTGCTGCGTAACAAACGCTTCCATCAATACAACCGGTTTTACCTGCTGGCGATCGCTTTGTTGTCGTGGATCGTTCCCTTGATCAAGATCAAGTGGGGACAGGATATTGTAACAACCCATGATCTGCAGGTGATCCGTTTTCTGAATGTGGTAGCGTATAATAATTCACAGATCGAGGAGACGATTACCCGTAAAGCTTTTCAATGGGACTGGAACCTGTTTGCCATCTCGATATATGGTATAGTAGCGGGTGTTTTACTGGTTGGAATGGTTTACGCTTTATTCAGGATCTATCGTTTATTGAAAACACATGATTGTAAATCAGTAGGCGATGTATACCTGATCTTTACCAGGGCCAAGGGTACTCCTTTCTCTTTCTTTAGATATATATTCTGGAACGATGAAATTGATATCAGCAGTGAAGCCGGTAAACAGATCCTGCAACACGAGCTTACCCATGTGCAGCAAAAACATTCTTTTGATAAATTACTGATGCAGGTGGTATTGATTGCCGGCTGGTTCAATCCTTTTTTCTGGCTGATGAAAAGAGAATTGAATATGATCCATGAATTTATTGCCGATAAAAAAGCGGTCAGTAATGGTGATACCGCCACATTAGCACAGATGTTGCTCACGGCTGCTTATCCACGCCAGCAGTATCTGTTAACCAGCCCTTTCTTCTCGCCCATCAAGAGAAGGTTGCAGATGCTTACCAATAATAAAGACCCCAGATTCAGCTATGTAAGAAGATTGGTGGTATTGCCCTTGCTGGCAATCGTAGTGGTATTATTTGCTTTCAGAAATAAAGAACAGGGGGAGCATACTTTATCAATGGCAACTGTGATGGAAAAGGTGGTAGAAAAAGGAAGAGAATTGTTGATTGTTGAAGATATTCCGATGGTGCAGGAAAACAGAAACCCCTTTCATATTATCGACCCGATAGTATTTCAAAGAAGAAGCGGTTCTTATTCGAATGCCGATTATGTGATTGATCCTGCCAATTCTACAACGTATCAATCACTTGTTTCAGAACAGCCATTTACTGCAAAAGGGATTGCAGATACCATACAACTACCCAGACCGGGTATTGTTTTTCAGGCGATAGCCAAAGATCCTCTTAATAATCCCGCCAGGAACAGAACCGTATTTGTTAAGATAGCGATATTGCAGGGTTCTATATCCGGACAAAAAGTGTGGGAAGAAACACACGAAACAAAAACAGATGATCTGGGGGCTTATTCCATTTTGATTGGCCAGGGTAAGATAATGCCCGGTATCACGAAAGCAAATATCGGTGAGATAGATTGGGGCAAAGGGCCCTTCTTTATGAATACAAAAGTAGCCATTCCACCTTCCCTATTGTCCATGAATTGGAGTTCAACGGATAACTACAGAGACCAGAGTACCGTTCAGATGCAGACTATCCCTTATGAAGTATTTGGTTATCAAAGAGATGTTTTGGGATCAATAAATAATGCTAAACAAAATACTATCGTGCACAATGGAACAGAGGAGATACAGCTAGGTCTGAATTATCAGGCCCAAGCCAGAGACCCTTTACGTAATCTGGCAAGAAATAGAAACGTATTTGTCAAAATAGTCATATTGCACGGTTCTAAAAAAGGTGATAAAGTGTGGGAAGAAACACATGAAACAAAAACGAATGAGGAAGGTGTTTACAGCATTGTCATTGGCCAGGGAAAAAGAATTTCAGGGATCGTAAAATCAGATCTTGGTCAGATCGATTGGAATGATGGCGATTATTTTATGAATACACAAGTAGCGGTAGTCCCTTCTATTCCCGCAGTATGGTGGGTTGCTTCAGATAATTATCAGGATGCAGGTACTGTTAAAATGGGGGGAATGCCATATCAGTTATATAAAGAGAATGATACGAAAAACGTTAAGCCGGCTATCACATCCTTGAATCTGGACATGTTAGTCAATGGGGGTGTTGATATTACGGTCCCGCCCAATACCACTGCAATAGCCAGCATCAATTTTCCGGGTGTAAAGAAAGGTAATCCGATCATTGTTACTCCGCAGGAAGACAATCCAAAATGGTCGATCTATTCTTCATGGGTTGCGGATGATGATCAGATAAAAGTCAGGTTCGCCAATTTTACGGATAAAGAGATCAAAGTTTTGGGTAACCAGTATAAAGTGGTTGCTTTAAAAGGAGAGGGAATACAAAACAACAAAACGCAGGAACCTGCTCAGCAGGCAACATCGGTGAAAGAAAATATTGCAACGAATGCCCAACCTGCAGCCCGGGGGTCTCATGATTGGTCTAGATTCAGTTTTAATAGCAGCCTTAGCCAGGTTACTGTTTATTTTAACGATGGCAGCTCTGAAACCTATAATGGTACAACAGATGAGGGCAAGAAAAAACTCGACAAGGTTTTATTCGGAAAGAAGTAAGCCAACTTTTAGAAAGTTTTAAAACTTTCCAAAAGTTCCGCCCTGCCTGCATTTTAAAATAGTTGCCTACCTTTGCATTTTACACGAATCCCCCAAATTCGAAATCAATGCATAAAAAAGCGGCTATTCTTTTCTGGATATTCTCCCTGGTAATTACCGTACATGCATCCGATCCCGTTAACAAGAACAAATTACAGAAACAAGCTCTGAAGCGTGTTGTGATCGACGCCGGTCATGGGGGCAGCGCTGCTGCAGCCGGTAAATTCTATGGTGCATCGGGCAAGCATATGGAAGAAAAAGATGTGGCACTTGCCATCGCTTTGAAATTACAGGCCACTATCAACGCCGAAATGCCGGATATTGATGTGATCATGACCCGCACCACCGATGAGTTCAACAGCCCCATCGTAAAAGCCAATAAAGCCAATGCTGCCAAGGGTGAACTGTTCATTTCTATACACTGTAACGATGTAAATGCGATCAAACATTCTGAGATCGTTGGCTATACCACCAAAACGGTAAAAAAGAAAGGGAAGAAGGTTACCAAAAAAGTACCTGAATACCGCTACTGGACCAGCCCCAATCCTGCATCCGGAACAGAAACCTATATCTGGGGAGTAGGTAAAACAAAGGATAAGGAAGAAGCTTTAATGGAGAATAATTTCAGTGATACGGCCATTCTTGTGATCAACCAGAATGAGAACCCTGCCATGAAGATGATCAATTCTCTGCGTACACAGGAGTTTGCACACAGAAGCCGGAGACTGGCAGAAGCGGTAGAAGAGGAGTTTGTAAAATCCGGCCGTTTAAGCCGTGGCGCCAAACAAAGAGATGAAAAAGGGATCTGGGTATTACAGGCCGTTGCCATGCCCGCGATCTTGGTGGAAGTTGGGTTCTTATCCAACCCCGAAGAAGAAGAATTCATTACCAGTGAAGATGGACAGCAAAAAACAGCGGATGTAATTGTTAGAGCCCTTAAGCGTTACCGGTTTTCTCTGGAAGCCCAGCAATCCAATGGAAAATCAGCGGAGATCAAAAAATAATTCCTGGCGATCCCTTGCGTCCTCGTGCCTTCGCGGTTAAGCAAGAGATTTTACCGCAAAGACGCCAGGGCACGAAGGTTCGCTAGGTTGGATTAAAAGAACCACTTGAAGATCAAAGCCACAATTGCATAGGTACATGTTGCAATGAAGATCCCCGCAGCCGTTTTATCTTTCTGTTTATTGATATAGAGTGTAAACAAGATCGCATCAGCCAATAAAGCAATACTGATGATGCCGGAAAGAAGTGATTTCTGCATCATCAGCACTTCCCAGAATTCATGCACGGTAAATCTGCGGAACTTGAACAGGTAATATGCGGTAAAGCCAAATACAGGCGCAATAAAGCCCAATACCAGACCGAGTTTGAGGTTGTCTCTCTTCAGCATCAGAATTTCCAGTTTTTTTCCAGCTTGGTTTTAAGCGCGTGATGGGTAAGATCAAACTGAACAGGCACCACACTCACATAGTTGTTTTTCAAAGCCCATACATCGGTGTCCTTGCCCTTATCAAAATTAACGAACTCGCCTGTGAGCCAATAATAACGTCTTCCATGCGGGTCTTTGCGTTCATCAAATTCTTCTTCGTATTTGGCATAAGCCTGGCGGCAGATCTTAATACCCTTGATCATTTTCTCTTCGCCTTTGGGAATATTTACATTTAAGCAGAGGTGCTTATCCTGTTGCTTGCTGTTCAATACATGCTCCACTAAGATCCTGGCATATTTCTTTGCCGCCGTAAAATCCGCTTCAATACTCAGGTCAAGCAAACTGAAACCGATGCTTGGGATACTTTCAATAGAAGCTTCCAATGCGGCAGACATGGTGCCAGAGTAGATCACATTAATGGAATGATTGGCACCATGGTTAATACCACTCAAACAGATATCGGGTTTACTATGGATCACTTTATCAACCGCCAGTTTCACACAATCCACCGGTGTGCCGCTGGTTGAGTAGGCTTCTACGCCTTCAAACACATTTACTTTCTGCATACGCAGGGGAGAGCCGATGGTGATCGCATGTCCCATACCACTCTGCGGTTTATCCGGTGCAACCACAATGATCTTACCCAGCCCTTTTACGGCTTCTACCAGTGCCCGGATACCGGGTGCGGTAACACCATCATCGTTGGTGATGAGGATGATGGGCTGTTTGTTCTTTTTCGTCTTAACTTTTGCCATGGGTGCAAGATACGATTAAGATATTTTATCGATTGTTAAAGAGGGATGGATTCACGCAAAGGCGTAAAGGCGCAATCAAAAAAAACTGCGCCTTTGCGCCCCTGCGTGCCAATTTATTTTTTCTTCGCTTTCCCTTTCTCAGCCGTCGGCCAGCTAAAATACTTGAACACCGGAAACTCAACTGCTTTGGTATTCACTCCATTCTGATCCAGGTATGCATCAAAGAAATTCCAGGTAACCAAACCATCATCTGATTGCGGTTCCAGAAGGTAGAAGATCAGGTTGGCCAGCGGTTGCGCCAGGTCTACTTTATAATCTCCTTTATGCGCCGTGCGGGAAGCCGCTTCAAACTTTCCTTCAGCAGAAGCCATATTATGGCCCTCGAATTTGCGGGTGGACCTGTCAAATTTCTCCACCATAAACACCTCGCCACTCAGTTTTTCATCTTTGTCCAACACTTCCACTTTTGCTCCCTGCTTCTTCAATAAATCAACGATATGCTGCATCGTGGCGGGAATGATATAACCACGTGGTACGGTACTTTGCACGGTATCTTTAAACTCCCCGAAGTACGTCACATTATCATACGTAACAATTTTACCCGTCTTCAATAATTGTTTACTGCCATCAGGTTTTGTAAAATAGTTGTAATCGTAGGTTCTGAAATTATTCAGTTTATCAGCCGTAGGTACCATTTTATACCGTACACCTTTTTTTACTTTTCCGGCATTATCCACTACATTTTTGATAGCCGCCATTTCTGCATCGTGATTGATCTGGATAATTTCTTTGCCATGCTTATTACAATAGTCGAGGATCTCGAACACAAATGCATACGTGCTGTGAATACGCTGGTAGAAACGCTCATGCGCAAACGCTTCACTCAAAATAGCCATACGGTTGCGTAAGCCAAACTGGTTAACGATATAACGGGGATGATGATTGTAGGTATAGAAATTCTTTACCGGCCAGCCTTCCCTTGTACTGTAATCACCATAAGGCCCGAAGAACAGGTCATAGTTCTCTTTTACTTTTTTGGTGATCGCAGGAAGCATTACGCCATTGGTATAATTATAAGTAGCCGGTTCTCCCGCATACAAATAACTGGGTGCCCAGGTAAGAGAGTACGCATGCCAGGTACCGTTGGTGGTATGCAGATCAACACTCATTTGTGGGTCCCAGGCGGTTACGACATTTTGTATGAGGCCCTGCGTTTCCGGTGTTTCCATTTTCATGGCATCACGGTTCAGGTCCAATCCCTGCCCGTTTTCGCGCTCGCCGGTTTCGGAAGGACTGTTCTCCTGCGATGGCCTAAGCCCTTTGGCCATCTTATCATTGCCATCCGAATTATAAATAGGCACAAACAGAATGATCTGGTTATCGAGCAGGTTGGCTTTCGATCCCAATAAGATATCCCGCATCATCATCATGACCGCTTCCTTGCCTTCTACTTCTCCTGCATGAATATTTCCCTGTATATAGGTAACCATCTTACCGGAAGCTTTTGCCTGTTCAGGTGTGCTTACAGCCGGGTTGGCCAGGATCACTAACGGGATCTCTTTTCCCATCGGGCTCTTACCAATCGTGCTAACCTGTATATACGGGCTCCTGGTTTTAATGGCATTGATAAAATTCATCACATCGCCATAGGTAGAGGTCTTATCAAAATTAGACCGCTCCGGCGTAAGGATCAGATCATCCGTAAAAGCCTGTTTGGTTTGCGCTTCGGCACAAAAACCGGCGCTCAATAAAAGAGAAAAAAACAATTTTTTCATGAGTCAATTGGTTTTGGAAAATGGAAAGTACACCATGGGTTTAAATCAACCTATTAAAAAATGTAACCGGTAGGCTCACACGGCACTAATGTGCCAAAATAGGAGGAATGAGTATTTCAATGATCCCCACTCTGAAGAGTGGGGCAAAGGGGGGGTAGGATGTTCCTCCTGATCTCATTTCGGGACTTTAGTCCCGGGTGTAAAATCCGGGCTATAAAAAATATTTTTTGTTTTAACTAAAAATGTTAGTAATTTGCTAACTAAATCAGTTAGCTATGTCAAACGCCGGAAAAAATTTACGCTACCTGCGCAAGCTGCGTGGCTGGACACAGGAAGAGTTTGCCAATAAACTCAAGATCAAAAGATCGCTGGTAGGTGCTTATGAAGAAGAGCGTGCAGAACCCAGGCTGGAAGTAATGGAAGCCATCTGCAATATCTTCAAACTAAGTCTCGAAGATTTTTTATTCAAAGACCTGTCGGCCCCCAAAGCCATCAGCTACCTCGAAAAACGACGCCAGATGAAAATGGTATCAGAGGTTGCTGAAGTACGTTTTGTACCCGTAAAAGCAGCAGCGGGCTATTTAGCCGGCTATGGCGATCCTGAGTTTGTGGATGAACTGAATACTTTCACCCTGCCCATGCTCGGGCCCGGACAATACCGTGCTTTTGAGATCGTTGGAGACAGTATGTTGCCCACACCCAGCGGCAGCGTAATTGTTGGCGAGAAAGTAGAAGACCTGGAAGATGTAAAGAACAGCAATACCTACGTGGTGTTATCAAAAAATGAAGGGGTGGTGTATAAGCGCCTGATGAAGAATAACCGTTTAAAGAACAAGCTTACCCTTATCAGTGATAACCCGCAGTATGAACCCTATAATGTAAGCTCCGAAGATGTACTGGAAGTGTGGAAAGCGGTGTACATCATGCAGAAAGCCAATACAGGCCCGCGTTGGGATGTGAACCAGTTGGCAGGCATGGTCAATAACCTGCAGGAACAGGTGATCAGTTTGAAGAAGAAGATGAATTGATGAGATATTAAGGGTGCAGGCCCTCGCCGATGTTGATCTTATGACCAATATCAATCATTAATTACAGTATTCGATAAACATATTGCAAACCAGTTTAATCCGATATTGGTCAGGCGGCCAATATCTGCGAAAAGCAGCCTTTTACAGGCTGCTTTTCATTTTCCCCCTTTGTTGGTCTTATGATCAACAACATACAGCCGCTTGTATATTTTTTATCAATCACCCGCATCATTCCGCTACTTTTGCGGCACTTTATATTGCATGAGAAAGATATTTACGATTGGCTGCCTGTTCATTGCTATTATTTGTTCTGCCCAGGAAAAGAACCTGTCTGCGTTAAGGATACATACCCCCATTAAGATCGATGGCAACCTCGATGAAACCGTTTGGGCACAATCTGCCATTGCCGAGAATTTCATTGTGAACAGTCCGCACTACGGAGATCCTTCTGTATACAAAACGATCGTGCATATTATGTACGATGACCAGGCGGTTTATGTAGGGGCTTATTTATATGATGAGCCGGGTAAGATCCGACGCCAGCTTACTTCAAGGGATGGGGAACAAAGAAAGGATGTGGATTATTTCAGCGTTTACTTTGATACGTATAATGATGACCAGAATGGTTTTCAGTTCCTGGTTACCTCGCGCAATGTGCAATCGGATGGCAGGCTGGTAGCCAATCTGGTGAACCAGTTTGGCCCGCCCACGGATTATACCTGGGATGCAGTTTGGGAAAGCAGTGTAAAAATGCAGAAAGACGGCTGGAGTGTGGAAATGAAGATCCCTTATTCGGCCCTGCGTTTTGCCAAGAAGAATGTACAGGACTGGGGCATTAATTTTCAACGCTACTCACGCCGTAATAATGAGAGTGCTTTCTGGAATAAAGTAGATCCCAATCAAAACGGTTTTGTGAACCAGTTTGGAAACCTGAAAGGAGTAGAAAATATTGATCCGCCATTGCGTTTATCTTTTCTCCCTTATATCACTTCCGGCTTCAGAACGGTACCTTATGCCAATGCGGCTTCCAAAACAGATTTTCTCCGTAATGGAGGTATGGATGTGAAATACGGAATCAACGAAAGTTTTACACTCGATGCAACCGTGATCCCCGATTTCGGGCAGGTAGTTTCCGATAATGTGGTACTCAACCTTACACCCTATGAAGTGCAGTTCTCTGAGAACCGCCCCTTTTTTACAGAAGGTATTGAACTGTTCAATAAATCCGGTCTTTTTTATTCAAGAAGAGTAGGAGGAACGCCGGGAGGGTATTCGGATATCAGTAATAAAGTAAATACAGATCCGAATCTGAAGATCATTTCCAATCCGGGTGTTACACAATTATTGAATGCATCAAAATTTTCCGGCCGTACCAAAAAGAAATTAGGGATCGGTGTCTTTAATGCCATCGGCGCACCCATTACTGCTGAGCTGGAGAATAAAACAACAGGAGAAAAAACAAGGTTTGAAACAGAACCGCTTACCAATTATAATATCATTGTGCTCGATCAGGCATTGGCCAATCGTTCTTCATTAACGTTTACCAATACCAATGTATGGAGAAGTGGCGGAAGAAGAAATGCCAATGTAACCGGATTGGACGCCAGCCTGTTTGATGCAGGCAACCGGCATAATTTTGTATGGTCAGGTAAATTCAGCCAGATAACCGGTGTGGATTCGTATAATGGATTTTCCAATACACTGTCTTATGCAAAAGTGAGTGGTAAGCTGCAGTATCTTTTACAAAACAGTATCAAATCGGAAAGATATGATCCCAACGACCTGGGAATCCTGCGTGCACCCAATGATTTTTCCGGAGTGGCAAGGATCAGTTATAATGTGTTCACACCCACTAAGAATTTTCTGAGTTATAGTTATAGTTTAACGGCACTGCCTACCTATCTATATAAGCCTTTTAAGTTTTCCAATTTTGCCTTGCAGGGAAAAGCATTCTGGTTCTTTAAAAATTTCTGGGATCTTACCCTTAGCGCCAATGTGCAACCCGTTTGGCAACGCGATTATTTTGAACTGCGTACAGAAGGCAGGATGATGAAAAAAACAGGTTATTATTATGTATCAGCCAGTGGCAGCAGTGATAGCCGTAAACGATTTTTTCTTAAGTATCTCTTAGGATATGCAGAATCTCCTTTACCCAACGATCCATACTATAGCTTGCAGATCGCACCCCGTTACCGTTTCAGTGAACATTTCAGTCTGGATGTAGATGTTACCCGCGTACATGATCATGGAAATTACGGGTATGCATATCGGGAGACAAGTGGTGAACCTGTTGCAGGACTTAGACAAATGACCAATCTCACCACGATCGTGAATGCCATCTATAATTTTTCTTCCCGCATGAATCTTTCTATGCGCGCAAGACATTACTGGAGTAAGGTATTGTACGATAAATTTTATTATGTAGATGCAAACGGTGACCTGTTACCTCATGCATTTGTTAGCGGGAAGGACCAGAATTTTAATGCCTTTAACCTGGATATGTTCTATACCTGGGATTTCAGATACGGAAGTAAATTGATCATAGGTTATAAAAACTGGCTGGGTAATGATTTTCCCATTAACGGGATCAATTATAAAAGTTATACCGGTAACCTCGCACAGGTATTTCAACAACCCCACGGCAATGAACTTACCGTACGCCTGATCTACTATCTGGATTATTTAACCATGAAAAAGAAGAACACTTAACCTCATACTCCAGACTAACTAAACAACTCTTTCGCCAGCCGAAACGTATTACAATGCGCTTCCACAATAATTTTAATATCTGCAGAGTAGCCGCCACCCATTGCAACTGTAACGGGAATGCTGTTTTCTTTCAGTGATTGAAAAACGATCCGGTCCCTTTCCTTGCATCCTTTTACACTCACTTTCAGTTTGCCGAATTTATCGGTATCAAGAATATCCACGCCCGATAAGAAGAAAGCAAAATCGGGTTTTACTTCATTGATCAGCCTGGGTAAGGTTTCAGCTAAGAGACCCAGATAAATTGCTTCATCTGTGCCGTCTGTCAGCGGTAGATCCAGATCCGATCTTTCTTTATGAAAAGGATAATTATGACCACCATGCATACTGAATGTAAACACCCTGGGGTCATTCTCGAATATTTTTGCAGTACCATTTCCCTGGTGAACATCGAGGTCAATGATGAGAATTTGTCTGGCCAGATCATTTTTCAATAAATAGTTGGCAGCAACTGCCATATCATTTAATAAACAAAATCCCTCACCCCGGTCGCGGAAAGCATGATGGGTACCACCGGCTACATTTAACGATACACCATCTTTCATGGCATACAAACAACAGTCAATAGTACCCTGAGTAATGATGAGTTCTCTCTTAGTAAGTTCCGCTGATTGCGGAAACCCGATCTTTCTTTGTTCGGAAGCTGTGAGGGTTTGGTTAATGAGTTTGTCGAAATAGGCTTTGTCGTGTGTCCATAAAACAATGTCTTCCTGACAAATTCCGGGGGCGAATAACTGATCCGGTGTAATACTGCCTTCATGCAATAACTGTTCAGGGATCAATTCGTATTTCAGCATTGGAAAACGATGCCCTTCCGGCAAGGGGTGTGCATAGATGGGATCGTAAGCGATACGGATCATTTGATAGGGACTAAACTCTGGTTAACAATCGCAAACACTGTATCCGTTTTTTTCTTTTTCATGATCGCCAATCCGCTGAATTTGCTGAATGCAGGTAGTATGGCCAGCTTGTCTGAAAAATAATAACAGGGGAACTGCAGGTTTTGTTTACCCAATCCACTGATGCTTACACCGGGATGTATATGGCCCGAGAAAAGATAATGGGTGTTTTCTGTTTTTGCTTCGGCAGGATCATGTACAAAATCAAAATCACCTACCGTATACAAACCTTCCTTTACAATAATGCCCGCTTTACTATACCAGTCTGCATGCAGAATATCATGATTTCCTTTTACCAAAATAAAGTTGAGGTCCCGAAAATCATTCCGCCATTTCAGGAACAGATCCATTTCTTTATTCGCTTCGCTATGAAACAGGTCGCCAACGGCAATGATCTGATTGGGCCTGAAGTAACTGATCTGGTCCAGCAAACACTGTAGATCTTCTTTAAATATTTTCTGCGGAACAGGAATCCCGTTTTTCCTGAAATGCCCCGTCTTGCCCAAATGAAGATCAGATAAGATCAAAGCCCGTTCTTCCTCCCAGAATATACAACGATGTGGTGTTAACCAGAATGTATTATTTTGAATGATGTGTTGAACAGGAGCTGTCATAGAAGACTGCAAATATAATACCCCTTACTTTAAACTGCGCCTTTGCGCCTCTGCGTGCAAATTTCTTACGCAAGAGGCAGTTATTTTTCCAGTTGAAGCTGCATTTTTTTTACACGATCCTCCAGCTTCTCAGAAGAGAAATGATTCCGGTTCAATCCATCCACAATGATCGGGAAGGAGAGTGGCGTGAGTTTTTGTGGGAAAGTGACAATGATATTTCCTGCATGAATTCTCTGCAAAGCAAGCCGCAACCTCACTTCGTCCATCTGCTGCATCAATACTTCGTTGTAAGCCTGTTTTAAAAGGATATTGTTAGGGTCAAATTCATCAAACACCTTAAACAATAAAGAAGCAGATGATTGCAGGTGCCTGGCTTTCTTATGCTCCCCCGGCATGCCCTGGAAGATCAAACCGCCGATCACCGCAATATCCCTGAATTTTCGCTTGGCCATTTCCGTACTGTTAGTGCTCTTCTGAATATCTGCCAGCAGGTTATCTGTGGTAAATAATTCACGGGCATTGCTATCATCCACAGGAATGGGCTGGTCACTCAATAATTCAAACCCATAATCATTCATGGAAATAGAAAACGTGATAGGGGTTAGCTGTCCGATCCGGTAAGCAAGGATTGCACTCATCGCTTCATGCACCTGTCTCCCTTCAAATGGATAGACCACCAGGTGAAAACCATTCTTATCTTCTATCTGTTCGATCAGTAATTCATTGTTGCGGGGAATATGGGATAGTTCCTGTTGCAGTTCAAATAATCCGTGCAAACTTTGCAGTTCGATCTCATCTTCATTCACCAATGCCTTATTAAAAGTTTCACGCAGGATGCGGCCAAGGTTCGCTGTCAGGCTCATACGCCCGCCCATCCAGGAAGGAACGATAGATTTTTTGGCAGAGGATTTGCGTACCATCACACTCATGTCTTTGATCATCACCAGTTCCAGGTTTCTGCCGGCCAGTGTAAATACATCACCGGGATCGAGGCGGCTGATAAACCATTCTTCAATCACACCGATAAAACCGCCATTCATCATCTTCACTTTCAGCATGGCATCACTTACAATAGTACCGATATGTATGCGGTGCCGCATGGCGATCCGCCTGTTCTTGATACGGTAGATCCCATCTTCTACTTCTACTTTTTTATATTCATCATACACCTGCAAGGCTTTTCCGCCAACGGTTATATGCAGCAATAATTCCTGCCATTCTTCCTCCGTCATATCTGCAAAGCAATGGGTATGTTTGATCTCTTTATATAATGCATTGGCTTCAAACCCTTCACCAATCGCCAGTGTACAAAGAAACTGCAGCAATACATCAAAACACAGCAGCATAGGCTCCCTGCTTTCAATGGCTTCTTCTTTGATGGCTTGTTTTAATGCTGCCACTTCTAATAATTCGAGTGAGTGGGTAGGAAGAAAATATATTTTACCGATCTCTCCCGGTCTGTGCCCGCTTCTCCCGGCTCTTTGCAAAAATCTCGCAACCCCTTTCGGAGAGCCAACCTGTATCACGGTATCCACTGGCCTGAAATCAACACCCAGGTCAAGACTGGATGTACAGACCACCGCTTTTAATTTCTCTGTATGCAAAGCTTCTTCCACCCATAGCCTGAGTTCCTGCTCAATACTTCCATGGTGCAAGGCGAGGGCACCTGCCAATTGCGGCGCTACATTCAGGATGGTTTGATACCATGTTTCACTCATGCCCCTTGTGTTGATGAAAATGAGTGTGGTCTTGCTTCTTTCAATGATCGGGATCAGTTTGGCAGCCAGCTTGATGCCCAGGTGTCCCGCCCATGGATAGTTCTCTATTTCATCAGGTAAAATAGATTCCACCATGATCTTCTTATCCAGCTTCGCCCGGATGATCACCCCTTCTTTTTGTAACGGAGCCAATAACACATCTTTTGCCTCCTCCAGATTACCAATTGTAGCACTAATGCCCCAAATGCTAACTTGATTGTCCATGGTCCATGGTCCATGGTCCATGGTCGAACGACAATTCACAATCCTGCTAACGGCTAATTCCACCTGTACCCCGCGTTTACTCCCCAGCACTTCATGCCACTCATCTACTGCAATGATCCTGAGTGTTTCAAATATTTGCGGATACCCTTTCTGAGCCAACAATAAATGCAGGCTTTCGGGGGTAATAATCAATACTTCGGGCATTTGTTTTTTCTGCCTTTGTCGTTCTGCTGTTTCGGTATCTCCATTACGTATACCTACTTTCCATTGCATGCCTAGTTCAGTGATCACTTCTTCCATGGCCCTGCCGATATCCTTGGCCAATGCACGTAAGGGAGTGACCCATATTAATTGTAAACCGTTATGTTTTTTCTTGGTGTAATCTTCAGGATGTTCATTGATGAATTGGATCAGCGATCCCAGGAAGACAGAAAAAGTTTTACCACAGCCGGTGGGTGCATTCACCAATCCACTTTCTCCGTTAATGATCTCCTGCCATGTTTGTAATTGAAATGCAAAAGGATGAAAATCCTTATCGGCAAGCCATTGGGCTATGATGCCATATCCTTTTGTTTTTTGCAATTTCATGAAACAACAGCGGCTGATAAGTGATAGGGTAAGATACGGAATATAGAAATCGGAACCGGGTGAAAGCCGCAGATTGTTTTACGGTATATCAGTCTGCGAATCGGAGGCTTTCTTCTTCTCCCTTCTGCATCGCTCACTACAATATTTCACACTATCCCAATTCTTTTCCCATTTTTTCCGCCAGGTAAATGGGCGTTGACAGCTAAGACAGATCTTGGCAGGCAGGTAAGATTTATTTGGATTTGATCTGGGCATGCTTCTATAACATCCGGATGCCAAAAGGGTTGATCAGTTCACAGATTTGATCTTGCCATCTGTTTTCCTGATAAAATAGAGTTTCCTGTTTTCGAGATAATCAGGCGAGCCGCCGGTTTTATTGAGGTACACGGGCTGAAAATCAAAATCATTAAAGAGTTTGTATTCCTTTTCTGATAAATGGCCGATGAGCTGGTTACCATATTTGAGCAACAGCCTGGTGAAATGATACATGGATTCAAATCCTTTATAAGCCATATCCCCGGGCCTGCCCGCATATTTCTGCCGGTAGTTTTCTGCGAACTGAAAACTTAACTTATCAGCACGGTTGGGATTATACGGTGTGGAATAAACGATCTCAAGATCTTTACCGATATCCCTTACCCCGTCCCAGGTAGGCATACCAATGGCAACTACCCGGTAATTCTTTGCACCGGAGAGAGCTTTTGAAAGGGTAACTCCAAAATTATCGTTCAGTGATCCGCAGATGATCACGTTTTGTTTATTGCTGTCGAGATAACTGATCACTTGTGCCGTGGTAAAACTATCTGTCAGTTCAACCGTTTTTATTTTCAGGGGCGTGCCAGCTGTTTTCCGGTTCTGCTCACTGAAACTGTTCTGGATCAGGTCTTCTACCGTTCCTTTTCTTTTGAACAGGGTGATATTTTCTATCGGATAAAAACGACGGGTAAATTTATAGATCCCCTCCAGGTGCGCAGCCAGCGTGGGGTTGATCAGTACAAAATAGGGGTTGGCCGCAATACCGCCATCATTCGGGTAAGTGGCAGACAGTAACGGAACCTTATTCTCCAACGAAAAATCTGCCAGCGGTTTGATCTCTGCACGGTTATTAAAAGATGCGATGATCATAGCCACTTCTTTGAAAGAGGAATCTTCCACGATCTCTTCAAGTGAGACATTGTCAGACTTACTATCATACAACAACACTTCAACCGAAGCCTTCTCTTTATTCAATGAATCTATGGCCAGCATTACGCCATTGTAGAATTCAAGTCCGGGCAACAGGTATTT
>CBHRAM010000032.1:0-17011 GCA_966076165.1 uncultured Chitinophagaceae bacterium | reverse complement strand
CAGCACCTGCTGCACTGGTTGCATATACTGCAATATTATCAGGACAGCTGATCACAGGTTTGATCAGATCAAGAACTGTTACCGTTGCCGGCGCAGATGATGTATTACCATGTATGTCTGTTACCGTTAACATAACCTGTGTACCCGCACTAACAAGCGGCGCTGTAGAACTTACTCTCGAAACGCTGCCCACCAGGTTACCGGTGTTGGCAACGGTAGCAGTAGCGCCATCTGTTGCTGTAGCACTTCCTGTTGCCTCTTCAAATGAGTAGTACGCCTGTAATCCTGCTTCTGTGCCTGTAAGTATTTTATCTTTTGCAGACTGGATCTGTGCCTGGGATCTTTCAATATCCCAAATCCTTACTTCATCCAGCCATCCCTGTAATCTTGTTGCGGCATCATTACCCCTTCCACCTATTCTGAGGGGAAGAGAAGACGGAGTGGTTGGAGTGCTAATGCCTGTAGCTGTTCCATCCAGCTGTCCGTTCACATATACTCTTAATACACCTGTAGACCTGTTAAAGGTTGCTGCTACATGGTACCAGGTATTAGGAGCCAGTGTAGTAGCACCGGTTACATTTCCACCACCGCAGCCTGTTAGTGCAAAAGCCATCAGTCGATTGGCGGATGTGATGCGCAACAGGTACCCGTATTCATTACTGTTACAACTGTATTTTTCAATCAGGCTATGTTGTGTACCCGAAACGGATGTTTTAACCCATGTTTCTATTGTCCACTGATTAAGCGGTGAAATGGAAGATTCATGTGGTACATCTATATAACCACCATTAAAGAACATCGCATTACCACCTGCCGGAGCCGTGCCTGCCAGATCATTACAATCAAATGTGGTTTTGTTTAATGATATAGTTGCGATTCCGCAATTATCTGAACTTCCGTTATTCACCTGCGCAGCAGTAATGCTTGCGGCGCCGTTCTGATCAAGATAAACGGTCACCGGTTGTGTGATCACAATTGGCGCCTGGTTATCATTTACTGTTATGGTAAAGCTGCAGGCTGATGTACCAATATTATTGTTAGCTGTTGCAGTAATGGTATGTGAGCCTACACTAAAGAAACTTCCCGGCACAACCGGATTGCCATTTTCAGTATAGCTGATCGTTGAAGCAGGAACACCTACTGTTTCCGTTGCACCAAAGTTTACATTGGCACCACATACACCATTGGCAGCTGCTGTAACAATATTAACAGGACAATTGATCTGCGGCAACCTTCCACTCACTGTTACTGTAAATGAACCTGTTGCTGTATTACCTGAAGCATCCGTTGCTCTATAGGTTACAGTGGTTGTACCCAGCGGGAATACTGATCCGCTTGGTAATCCTGTAGTAAGTCCAACCGTTACCGAACAATTGTCT
Organism: uncultured Chitinophagaceae bacterium; assembly: GCA_966076165.1. GTDB lineage: Bacteria > Bacteroidota > Bacteroidia > Chitinophagales > Chitinophagaceae > Sediminibacterium. Next base: position 15,632 of record CBHRAM010000032.1, on the reverse strand, counting down.
GTAGCAGTAGGTGTAGTATAGTTTACTACTGCACCGGATGCTCCGGTAGCAGTTGTTGTGATATTTGATGGTACCGTAATAACAGGATTCTGGTTATCGGTTACCACTACATTAAAGCTGAAAGTGCTTGCATTACCCGATGCGTCTGTTGCAACAAAAGTATTGGTTGTGGTGCCAATGGGGAATGTTGAACCACTGGCAAGGCCACCGGTTTGTACAATAGAAACATTGTTTCCGGAACAGCCATCTGTTGCTGTGATACCACCACCGCCACCGGTCATATCAAATACAACTGTGATATTCTGTGAAGGCCCGTTACAAACAGCTGTATTGACACCGCCCCAGTTAGGGTTGCCTCCATTAGGTTCGTTAATACAAGGCCTTACTACATATCCAACAGATTCACAGGAGCAAAGGTTTCCTGTAGCGCTTAAAGCGCCAGGGCCTCCACAATTACCTACGGACCAAGTTCTTCCGTTGGTAAACCATGAACCACTGCCGCCTGTGCGCAAGGCATTGGCAATCTGTGCAATTACCGTAGGATCCGTAACATTGATACCCACCTGATCATATGTTCCTTTAATGGTGAGTTTCGTATAGCTGTTTCCTGCTGCTAACTGATTTATGAAAGTTGTCCATGCATTGCAATAAGTACTGTTGGTAGAACCTGCTACAAAATTCTGTGAGAAAACGATACTGTTACTTCCCGCATAGTTAACAACAGCCCCGCAATTATTGGGATCATTATTGACATTGATTGTTGAAGGACCCGTAACAACCGGTCCGGTAACATCATTCTTCGTAACCGTGATGCTACAGTTACTGCTGTTGCCTGATGCATCGGTAACTGTAAAGCTTACGGTCATATTACCAACGCCACTAACAACAGTTCCCGCTGCCGGACTTTGGGTGATGACCAGCGACCCTGCAGCTGTACAGTTATCGCTAACACCCAGGAGGCTTCTGAAATCCGGTAAAGAAGCAGAACAGCCCGCATTTAAATTGATGGATTGATTTGGTGCACAAACAATGTTCGGTGCCTGTACATCATTGTTTACAACAATTGCGTTGGATGGCGCAGAGATACAGCCATTGCTGTTGGTGATGATCACCGTATAGTTTCCGCTGTTGTTAACAACATAATTGATACCGGTAGCACCATTGATGACCTGTCCGTTATTATACCATTGATATGTATAACCTGTTCCGCTGTTCGCGTTTAAGGTTACGGTTGTGCCCGGGCAGATAAATGTTGGTCCGCCTGCAGTAATCGTGGCAACCGGTAAGGCAACAACGGTAAGGGTTACACCCGTACGTGCTGTACTGGTGCAGGTGGCACCGCCTCCGGTTACAGAGGTACCGCTTACATTTTCAAGGCTCTCATCACCTGAACGGAACTGTGCGGTTCCTTCATGGTGCATGAATGCCCGGTTATCCCATGGTGAGTATATAATATTGGCCATATCACTCAGGTTCGTATACGCTGCAAGCGTAGTAACCACCCCCGTTGTAATATTTTTCTTAACGATCGATTGGTTGGAACCATCACGATATACGGCAAAATAATCTGTGCCGTTAAATTCTGCCCAGCCCCAGCGTGCCCAGTTTTCTGTTCCATAGGCATTTAATCCGCCACCGCCTGCTGTGCCTCTGTTGGTAACTGTTCCGGTTGCATCATCTATGGTATACCAGCTGTTGGTTACCGTAGAGTATAATAAAACATATCCTGATCCGGAGAAAATTCCCGGATTACCTAAACTGATGGAAGCAGATAATGTAATGGTTGTTCCCAGATTCATGTTCTGGTCCATCTGACGAATAGCGTTCACAACACCGCTTGCAAAATTTGGTGAATTGTTAGCTGAAGTATTCCAAAGTGTCCATAGCTGTCCGGAGGTAGACGGATTGATGTCACAAAAAATTCCATCACGCTGTGGCAACAGTCCTGCCTGTATGTTCAGGTTGTGATCAAACCTTCCCACACCTCCGTCTCCATTTACAAATACCGAAGCCTGCGTTACCACAATACCTCCTCTGTCATCACCTGTTTGTGAAACGATCTCAACTGCATTCAAAGCATTGGCAGCTAAAGTATTTACGATCACACCGGCACCACCCGCTGCAGATCCTTCTGCATAATAGGTAGTGGTAGCTCCCGGGGTAACAACAAACGAAGAACCGGTTCCAACAATAGAACCGCCGGTTGGTGCATTCCACCAAACAATATTTCCATTGCTGGTAGTAGCGGTAATGGTTGCTGATGAACCTGCACAAACAATGGCCGGAGCAGATACGATCGGAATACTAGGTGTTTGTCCAACAGTAACCACTGTTGAAGCAATACCACCGGTACAACCATTATTACTTGCAGTTACAATATAGGTTCCTGATGCAGCTGTAGTAACATTAGGAATACTTGGGTTCTGCTGGGTTGAAGTAAAGCCGTTAGGGCCTGTCCAGCTATAATTGGTTGCGCCACTTGCGCTTAAGGTTAACGTATTACCTGAACATACCGGGCCATTGTTCGATACGGTCGGTGTTGGCAATGGAGTAAGACTGATTGAAACAGGGAATCTTACTGTTGCGGTACATCCGTTACTCACCACTTCTACATAATAAGTGGTAGCTACCGTTAAAGATGGGCTTGTGAATGATGGGCCGGTAAACAGCAGTGTTCCGCCTGTTGAAGCATTATACCAGTTAAAAGTTGGTGCCGATGCAGATGAGGATGCTGTTAAAACAGTGGTTCCACCTGTACAAATGGTTGTTGAACCGGAAACCCCGCTTACGGTTGGTATTGGGTTCACGGTTACTGTTGGTGTATTGCTCATCTGCAGACTGCATGATGCAATGGTCGTTCCACAGTTAACTGTTCCTGAGGTCCATGCTGCAGGTAATGTAAAGTTGAACAGGCTCGCATTATTGGCAGATCTTGCATCTGCAGCTGTAGCTCCCGATGTTTCATCAAACTTATAGTTGGCAACCAATCCGGTTTCTGATCCTGTTAAGCAGGCGTTCATACTGGCCTGGATCTGTGCCTGCGTTCTCACGGTGTTCCACAAACGCAGATCATCCATTTTTCCTGCATAATAGTTACAGAAACAGGTGCCTTGTGTACCAATATATAAAGGTTCCGTATTATCGTTGATGCTGGCTTGTGGCGAGGTTTTATTGCCCACATTCACACCGTTTAAATATAAAGTAACACTCAGGCTGGATCCATTGTCCTGAACGGTTACTGCTATATGACTCCATTGATTGGCCGGTACGGTTACATTGGACCATGTATCGTTACATCCGCCACAACCCTGATCCCAGAAATAAATCCTGTTCGCATAGTCAATAGCAAGGCCATAACCATAAGACCCTTTCATCATCACATTTCTCCAGTTGTTGGCATTGCCCGGATTAACCCATGCTTCCATGGTAAGTTGGCCACCTGCGCTCAGGTTAAGAGAAGCAGTATGCGGAGCAGTGAGATAGTTATTTGATCCGTTAAAGTTTAATGCACCACCACCACCGCCGGTTTGTGCAAATACATTATAGGTAGTAGTTGAAGAAATGGATCCTGTATTGAAATTAATAGCAGATCCTGTGCCGGCAACCGGTCCTGCTACTATACTGTTATTTGCATTGTTACGTAAAGTATAGCTCACACCGGATTGTGATGAACCTAATGTAACTGTTGCAGAACCTGTTCCGCAAATAGCTGCAGGAGAAACCGTAACCGCTTGGTCATTGATCGTAGTTATAGTAACTGTAGCCGCTGTTCTTGCTGCTGATACACATCCGCTGCCGCTTACCACTTCTACATAATAGATAGTTGTACTTGTTAAAGCAGGTGTAGTAAAGGCCGCCCCTGTAAACACAGGTGTGCCGCCCGTTGAACTTGTGTACCAGTTAAAGGTTGGGGTAGCTGCAGAAGATGCAGCAGTCAGCACAGTGGTAGTACCTGAGCAAATAACCGTTGTACCTGTAATACCACTGATGGTTGGTAATGTATTTACTGTAACATCCGTAGCAGCAGAAGTAGCTGAACAATTTGATGCATTGGTAACCGTTACACTGTAAGAGCCCGCTGTTGTAACAGGAATTATTTGTGTAGTGGCTCCTGTACTCCATAAATAACTGCTGCCTGCTGATGCGCTTAAGGTTACTGATCCGCCTGTGCAGATTGCAGTAGGGCCACTTGCCGTAATGGTTGCGGCTGGTAAAGGATTGACCGTAACACCGGTAGCTGTAGAAGTGGCAGAACAGCCATTTGCATCAGTAACCTGTACAGTATAAGAACCGCTTGCTGCAGCCGTAATAGTGGCTGTAGTTGCACCTCCAGGAGACCATAAATAATTTGTAATAGCAGCGGTAGACACACCCGTTGCTACGGGTGATAAGGAAGACCAGCTGGTTCCATTCACCAATGTGCCGTTATTGCCATTTCCAGAAGCATCCATTGTGGTGGTACCTGTACCTTCATCAAATTTATAATAGGCTGTTAATCCGGATGTGTTGGCCGGTAATGAAGCAGACATGTTTGCCTGTAGTTGTGCTTGTGTTCTGGTAACATTCCAGAAACGGACTTCATCTATTAAGCCGTTAAAATATTCTCCACCGGAATAAGCGCCGATATACGTTGTTGGATTGCTTTGAAAAACAATATTTCCGGTTTTATTATTCGTTCCGATCAGTACGCCATCTTTATAAACTCTGCAATTAGCACCATCATACGTAGCTGCTACATGGTGCCAGTTGCCATCCGTAAATGAACTGGCTGTTATAGGGGCATCTAGCTCTGTATACCCGGTTGTTGTATTTAAACCAAAGGAAAGTACGGTACCAAAATCCTGAAAACTGAATATCCAGTTAGGAGATCCCTGTTGCCTTGCTATTTCATAATAAGTGTTGGTTGTGATATTGTTTGGTTTAACCCAGGCTTCAATGGTAAAGCTGGTTACACCGGCATAATTCACATCCGGAATTCTCACAGAATTATTGATTCCGTTAAAGGACAAGGATTTTCCCGGAGCGGGCAGGCCGCCACTTAAGGTAACGGACCCACCTGCACAAAAAGCAGTAGGGCCACCCGCGGTAATGATCGGAGAGGGTAATGGATTAACGGTTACAGTAACCGCGTTGCGTGATGCTGATGCACATCCGTTACTGCCGGCTTCTATATAATAGGTTGTATTAGCTGATATTGCCGGAGTAGTAAAGGCCGCACCCGTAAATAACAGGTTGCCTCCGGTTGCCGCATCATACCATTTAAAGATTGTATTTGAAACCAATGAAGCAGCAGTTAAAGTGGTGGTTGATCCTGTACAGACAATCGTAGTACCACTTACTCCACTTACAGATGGTGTTGCGTTAACCGTAATAGTAAATAATCTTGAAGTGCCGCAACTGTTTGTGGCACCGGCATAATTTGAGATCACTAATATATTGGCAGTAACAGCAGAAGTTCCCGCATTCACCGCATTGAAAGAAGGCAGTGTTGCTCCGTTTCCGTTTGCCAATCCAATAGACGAACCGCCAGACCAGCTATAAGTGGTTCCGGCAACCTGTCCAACAAACGTAACTGCTGAAGTTGCTGCACCATTACAAACGGTTTGGTTGGCAATGGCATTAAAGGTAGGTGTAGGGTTCACCCTGATCGTAAATGTAATGGGTGTACCCACACAGCCATTGGCTGTTGGCGTAACAGTTATGGTTGCTGTTACGGGCACCGTTCCTGTATTTTGTGCAACGAAAGAAGCAATATTGCCGCTTCCGCTTGCCGCCAGACCGATAGAAGGGGTATTGTTGGTCCAGTTATAAACCGTTCCTGACACAGGCCCGCTGAAGCTGATGGCTGTAGTGGCTGTACCGTTATTACACACTTCCTGGTTGGCTACCGAATTAACCGTAGGGAATGGATTAACCACCACACTAACCGTAGATACACCGCCACAGAGGTTTGTATAGGTTATCGTAACAGTACCCGCTGTTACACCGGTTACCAGGCCAGTTGCTGCATTGATAGTAGCAACGGCAGGGTTACTGCTTGTCCAGCTTCCACCTGCCTGGCTATTGGATAAAGTAGTGGTGCCATTAATGCAGATACCTGTTGTACCCGTTATAGCCGATGTTGTTGCTGAATAGGCTGTACAGGTTCCGCTGGCATTACCTGCAACATAGTTGGAGCTTGCACCGGTGAGACCGAAATTAAAAAGTGTTCCGTTGCTTCCGTTACTGCTTGCGTCGGTAGCCACAGTAATATTTGCTACACTATTATTATCTGCATTCAGTGTTCCATTATCTAAATGATACAGACCCACCAGTCCGGTTTGTCCGGTTGGATTCAGGTTACAGGTCATATTATTCTGTATCTCACTCTGACAAAGCGAGCGGTTCCACACACGAACTTCATCAACAGAGAGATTACCAAATCGGCTGGATGCATAACGTACGTCTTTACCGATATGCATCACGGAACTCGGATTATTCAGGATAGAGCCCGTAATAGCTGCGCCGCTGGCTGCCAATGCTCCGTCAACATATAATTTGGTACCCGAAGCATTGGCAACACCTGCAATATGATGCCAACCGGTTTGAATGGCTACAGGCCCTGCAGAACGGTAGGTTCCTGCATCATTCACATAGAACGTCATAGTGCCATCCCCATTGGGGTGCATTAACCATACGTTATTGGTCATATTATCCTGACCTTCCACACCTTGTCCCATGATGGAACCAAAAGGCATAAAAGCACTGGCAGGATTCATCCAAAACTCAACCGTGATATCTTTATTATACGCTTTGTAAGGATTATTGATAGATACATAATCATTACTGCCATCAAAATTCAAAGCCGTTGCGATAAACGGATCGGGGGTAATATAGGTTGCGCCGTTGATATTATATTTTGCATTGGCCACCCCATTATTGGTGGCACGGTTAGTGAGCTGCGTAGCCGGGGTTTCGCCTTCAAAGTTTACATCAACCAATAAATTGGGGGTAGCAGCGGCAACTGTATTTGAAAAAGAACTAAAGTAATTATTTAAGATCTCTGCCGTGGTTCTGGGTCCCTGCCAAACCCTTAACTCATCAACCGCACCGATCATATTCTCACCACCGGGAACCTGTGCTCCCATCTGTACGTTTACGCCCTGTATATTGCTATTGGTAATTTGTGCGCCGGCATAAGTATATTTTAAAATACCATTTACATATACCCGAAGATCATTGGCAGCAGGATTAACCACTACGGCTACATGATTCCATGCATTTTTAACGAGACAGTTACTTATAGAGCCGCCAAAAGAAGTGCCATAGATATATGCCTCCAGGTTATAAAAGCCGGCCGTTGAACCAAAGTTTTGGTATTGGATAAAGAATTTACCGGTACTGCCACCCACAGAATTAAAAGATACCGGTGTTCCTTTATAGAACGTGCCATTATCACCCGGCTTCATCCAGATCTCCACGGTAAATGCCGAGTTGGCTGTTTGCAACGCCGGTACCGGTATAGCGGTAGTAGCCTGCGAGCCGGTAAAGTTCAATGCGGTCTGTGCAATAACTGCAGAACCGGCGAATGCATAAAATGCAAACACCATACAGAACAACCGGGCAAAACTTCTTTTTCTTAAAAGCTGGCGGGTAGAAAATAATTTCATACAACAGGTTTTGGTGTGGTATGTATGCAAAAACAAAAACCCTGCAGACAGCATACAAAGCCTGCAGACGGGAACAACAGATAATTGGATATGGATGAATGGATTTTGGGGAATAACTAAAGTAATACCATGAAAGTCATTACAAAAGTCAAGTCGATACACTACTTTGGTTTGTAGATAATCACACTGTTAAAATAGATAAGACGCCAACGTTTTTTTAACAAATGGTACCAAATGCAATAAAAAGGTTATCAAATGCAAGAGAAGATCAGCTCATCATTTTTCGTGCAGCTGTATTGGGGAAGCTGATGGAGAATACCGTTCCGTTATCGGTAGCATAGCTAAACTTACCCCTTAACTGCCGGGTAAGCTCTTTAATGATGCGGAAGCCCAGTGAACTTGATTTTTCCGGATCGAAACCCTGAGGCAGGCCTTTGCCATCGTCTTTGATAAATAATGTATAAGAATTATCCTCGTTTTCCTTAAAATCTATTAACAGTTTTCCTGTAGCCTTATCCGTAAATGCATACTTGAGTGCATTGGTGATCGTTTCATTCAGGATCAGGCCCACAGGAACAGCCGATTCCATATCTAAACGGATACCTTCCGGGGTTGTATGGCAATGCATCTGCACATGGTTGGCCGCATACACCATTTTCAGATCAGCAAACAGTGCATTGATGTACTCTTCCAGCGGAATAGACGCGATATCTTCAAAACCATAGAGTTTCTGATGTATCAGGGAGATGGCTTTTACCCGTTTATGGCTGTCGCGCAAAGCTTCCATTGCCTTTTCATCGGTCAGCGAATTGGCCTGCAGGTTCAATAGGCTTGAAATGATCTGCAGGTTGTTCTTTACCCTGTGATTGATCTCCCGGATCAATGTATCCTTCTCTTCCGATTGTTTCTGGATGATGCGTTTCTGTTTTTCCAGTTCCGCATTCTTTTTTCCCATGGTGCGGTTAGATGCCACCATTACAATTCCCAATACCAATAAAATAACGGTAATAATCAAAATGGCCACCGACCGGTTCTGTAATCCAACATTGGATTGTTTTAATGCAAGGTTTTCTTTTGCCTTCTTCTCCGTTTCATATTTGATCTCCAGGTCTTTCTGTTGCAGCTTCAGGCGGCTTTCTATGTTGGCAATGCTTTTTTCTTTGTTCTCATTAAAAACACTGTCGTTCCAGTTCTTATACTGCTCAAAGAACTGCAGTGCCTCTGCGGAACGGTTATTCTTTTTGGCCACCCGGTATAATACCTGGTTGGCATCGCGGAGAAAGAGTTTGGCTTTATAGACCGTTGCCAGCTGCAGCAATTGTTTGGCCGCATCTTCTGCCTTACTGCTTTCGTTCTTTTTTACATAGAGTTTGGCCAGTGCAGAGAGTGGTATCAGTTTATTGTCTTTGGTGCCAATGCTGTCGAGTATCTTAAATCCCTCTTTCAACAGTTTCTCCGCCTCATGATAGTTACCCAATCCCGAATACACTTCACCCAGGTCTGAAGCCACGGTGCCGTAAACATAGGCCCGGTCGTTTTTCTTATGGATATTTTCCAGGGAAAGATTTGCTGCTTTTTCAGCTTCGGCTTTGTTACCCGCCAGCATCTGTTCTTTGGCAATATTGGAATAGATCATCCCCACATATTGCCAGTTACCCATAACGGTTTCTTCCTTTAATGCCATTTCATAATAAGGAAGGGTAATTTTGATGCCCCGGCCCGCATCCGAATACGCTTCTGCCAGGTTATTGGCAAGGGTGGCGATCATTTCAGGGCTTTTATACGCTTGCGCTACCTGCAAACCTTCGAGATAATATTTAATGGCTTTATCAAAATCGCCCTTATCCTGGTACATACCCGCAATCAGACTCAGTAAATGTGCATGCACATAACCGCTGTTGGCTTTTTTGGCATAGCCCAATGCTATCTCATACTGTTCAAGGGTTTCGTCCAGTTTCTGATCCAGCACCCGGGCAAAACCCTTGATCTGGTAAGCTTCTGCGAGACGTAAGTAATTATCGGTACCCGCCGCAATGCGGATAATTTCATCGGCCAGTTTTTCTGATTCTTTATGATCCGCAAAGCGCAGTTCCCAACCCAGCATACTCAACAACCGGGTTTTGGCAGAATCTGTTTGGGCTTTCCTGATCTGTTCTTTCAGATCGGCCACATTTAACGGTACATATTGGGCACTCAGCTTAGGCGTAAGGTAAAAAAGCATAACCAGCAAACCCACGCATACCATGGCCTTCCGAAAATAGGCTCTTCGTTCACCGGTAAAAAAACAGCTCCGGGCATCTGTTATTGCTAACAACGCCTTCCCCATCTTAACAAATATCGTGAAAGGATTTACACCCATAAATATTAGGTACCAAATGCAGGAAAACGGGTACGATAAGGGTTTTTAGGGGCAAAAACTTACAGAACCCGGTTAATTCTTGCTAAAAAATCGTCTTTACAATTTCGGCTTAGGGGGATTTCTTTGCCATTGATGATAAGGTCTGAATGCGAAAAGGATTCTACCTTATTGATGTTTACAATATACGATTTATGTACCTGTATGAACTGGTCGTTGGGTATATTTTCGAGAAAGTCCCTGAAGCTGGAACGCACAATATATTTCCCTTTCTCGGTTACAATAAACATATAGTTATGCTCCGATTCAAGCCAGCAGATCTCAGTGATCTTTACTTTGATGAAGTTCTTATCGGTTTTTACAAAAATGCTGTCGTCTACTTTCAGGCCCGCATCTGTATTCCTTACCTGTCCTCCTTTTGCCGCATGGTTGGCAAGTGCTATTTCAATGGAAGTAAACAGGTCTTCCGCATCAAAGGGCTTTACGAGGTAACCACTCGGCAATGTGGCAGAAGCAGTATTGACCGTTTGCTTGTCTGAATGGGAGGTGATGAAAATAAAAGGGACCTTATACTTATCCTTCAAAAGATGGGCAAGATCAATACCTGTTTTTGAGCCGCTAAGGTTAATATCCACCAAAACCAGATCGGGCCTCTGGTTGTCCAGAATGGCAACAGCATCATTGAACCCCATTGCATTGGGCAATAATTCATAGCCCATGCGGGTAAGCATGTCTACCATATCCATAGCAACCAGTGACTCGTCTTCCACAACGAGAATCCTACAAACCTCCATGCAAGTTAGTTTTGGCGTACCCAGAGAACATATTTTGGGGTTATGCTTCTGTTCAGTATAATATTATAACTAATTCGCTAAACAGGAAAGCTAACCTGCTGATAATTAGCATTTTTAATCAATCATTAATCCTGAGGGCCTTGTAAAACCTTTTCAGCTCATTGATCTCATCTGTGGAAACCGGCTCGTGGTTATCGTATTTGAGTTGCAGGAACAATACGCGTTTGTGTTCGGGATATCTGGCCAGGATGGATTCGATCAATTTACCTGCTTCAGCATCCTTTTCATAAATAGGTGCGGCTATAATAGGGTCTTCTGATTTATAGCGGGTGGGCATCTTTAAAATGATCGCTTCGAGTGTGCCCAGCCAGCTGGTTGGTATCTCTTTTATTTTCTTCGCTTTTGATAACAACCCTTCCAGTTGTTTTTTGCTCAGGCTACCCCGCTCCTCATATTGGTGCATCAGGCTCATCACAAATAAAGCATCGGGGTTATGGGTATAGCAGGCATCGAGTATTTTGCCAATAATATCAATTCCTGTTTTTTTCTGGTACATGTTTCAATGAATAGGTCACACGATATATCACAATAGTAACGAAAAACCGGTTTGTTCCGGAAAACAAAAGCGGGCCCGTTATGGGCCCGCTTTATTACTCAGGGATAAGAGAGATTACCAGATCGCTTTTGCGGCTACAAAGTTTCCGCTCGCATCAAATGCCACACAATAACGGGTGTTGTTTGAGTTGATCAGTACAATATATCCTTTCAGCACGCCATTCAGGGTTACGCTATCTGCTTTGTCAAATACATAGTTAGGATAGGTAGCGCTCAGATAAGCCTGCACATTGGATGGTAAAGCGGTTTGTGCCACATCGGCCAGTTTTGCCTTCAGCTCCTGCAACGGTAATGCTACACGTTTTACAAATACACCGGTGCTGGTAAACAAATTGGCAAACAAACCATTGTTCTTGGAGATCACCAGGATACTTCCGTCTTTGATCGTAAACGCTTTTGTTAAAGTGTCCCCTGCAAAATTTGCAGTAAAGTACGTTGTGATAGCGGCAGATAAAGAAGTCAATGCCAATGTATCACGGTGTTGGCCATCACGGTTATCAAAACGGCCGCCACGGTGCCAGCCATCGCCATCGAGGTCGCCTTTTTCACGCTGCTCCAGCACTTTCACAAAAGTTCCGTCAGCACTGAACAGGGCTGCAACCGGTTTTCCGTTATAATTGATGATCACCACATAGCTTTTCACTGCGCCGGTTGTGTCTTTCACCGCAAAAGCTTTGTTGAAAGTATAGCCGGAATAGTTGGTGGTGAGGTAAGCCTGGATAGTTGCAGGCAGGGCAGAAGCCGCCACAGAATCGCGGTGCTGGCCTTTTTCACAATTATGTATCACCAATACAGAATCGGTGGCAGTTCCTCCGGTTGTGGTCGTTCCCCCGTTTACCGCAACGGTAATGGTGGAAGAGGTAGATGTGGTTACCACAGTACCGGAAGTATCAGTCGTAGTTCTGCTTGAAAGATCTTTCTGACAGGATGTTGCGCCGATAATTACCAAGGCCGCTGCTATAAAATAGGTGTACGTTGTTTTCAATTGCTTTTTCATGTTGTTATCTATTTAATGATGTTGGGTTCAGGTTTTGTTACTATTTCAATGAAACGGGGTGTTCCAGAATTTTTAATTTCTAATTACTAATTTTTAATTGGCTTCTACCACATTAGCCTTCTGTTTTCAACTGGCAAAAAACCAGGTATCTCTTGATGCTGTGCACTTGGCGCCTGGGCCATCCTGTATGTTGCCTTGCCAACAGGAACAGGATGGTTTCCCGGCTATATAAGATGGGGGTAAGAATCTCTTTGTCCTCTTCCCGTATGGCTTCTGTTCTAAAACGGTACCCGATTTCTGTAGGTGCTTCTATACCGGCCTGGGCAATTACAGCTATGCGATTCTTTTCTGCTGATGATTGCTTCCATACAGAACCCATATCCGGTAATAATGGGTTATGCGTCAGCATCATTAAAAGATGAAATATGCTCAGCAGTGTATTCATGAAGCAGAAATGTTTTATTGCGGGTTAGATACGGGCCATACTTATTTTGTTGCCAGCGTTTTTTTCAAAAACCAATTGTTTGCTTTTCTTTAACGATCTCCTGTTTGATCCCTTAAGAAGGGGTAACTACATGTAACAGGTACCACAGCAAATTGGGTATCGGCTAAAGGGAACATGACCCGCAAAAACGGGTTTAAGCGCAGGGAACAATTCATGACAATGGTTTTTATTACTAAATACGACTGGGTAGAATTGAGTATGGGCGCTGTTTTTAGGTTGGAAAAATCTTCTTTCAATGGTTAGATGCAAAAACCAGGCTGCTTGTTATCAAGAAAATGTTAAAGCCGGAAGGTAATCGGCATAATTTGTAGTGATCACTTATGTGTAGCTAAACAAACCGTGCCTTTGTGCCTTTATGTGAGAAATTTTTGCACACAAAGGCGCAAAGGCACGGTTGATTTACTCTGTAGTTTGGTTATATTTATCACTTATAAGAAAGACGCTGTTTTATTTAATCTAAAAATTCCATTATGCCTGCCGTATCTAAAAACACTTCCCGCCGCGATTTTTTACAAAAAACCTCCTTAGCCTCCCTGGGTATTTTTTTTGCCGGCAAAAGCACGATGGGTATGGGTTCTTTTTTATGGAATCCCGATTCAAAGATCCGTGGTGTGCAGATCGGGGCCATTACGTATTCTTTCAGAAGTTTGCCCGGCAGTGCAGAACAGATCCTGCAATATTGTGTGGACTCCGGTATCAGCGCTATTGAATTAATGGGTGAGGCCGCTGAGGCTTTTGCGGGTATTCCTGTTAACCCTGTAAAAATGCCACCCCGCATTCCGGGTCAGCCCAGTCAAATGACGGATGAGCAAAAAGCACAGGTAAAAGAATGGCAGAAACAGGTAGCCGATTGGCGTGCAACCGTATCGATGGATAAATTTGAAGCATTGCGTAAGATGTATCAAAAAGCCGGTGTAAGTATCTATGCTTTTAAACCCAATGCCCTTAACCCTGCCAATACAGATGCAGAAATTGAATACGCATTAAAAGCTGCCAAAGCATTGGGCGCAAGATCGGTAACCATTGAATTACCGGCAGACGCGGCCCATTCCAAACGCCTCGGTGATCTGGGAGAAAAACACAAAGTATATATCGGCTATCACGCACATACACAGGCAACGGATACCGCATGGGATATTGCACTCGGACAATCACCTTACAATTCTATGAACCTCGATTGTGGCCACTATATTGCTGCCGGTGGAAATAACACCAAAGACAGTTTATTGGCATTGATAGAAGCCAAACACGAGCGCATCACAAGTATGCATATCAAGGACCGAAAAAGTAAGATCAACGGCGGAGCTAACATGCCATGGGGACAAGGAGAAACCCCATTAAAAGAGATCCTCACTTTATTAAAAGAAAAGAAATACAAGATCCCGGCATCTATTGAACTTGAATACGAGATCCCAGCAGGTTCAGATGCGGTGAAGGAAACAAAGAAATGTTTTGAGTATGCGAAAGGGTTGCTGGAGGGGTAGAAAGCAAAAAGGCTTTCATCTGCCTGGGCGGATTACTTGCCTTTTTGTTTAACACTTCTATTTTAATGAAATAAAGAAGTTATTACTATTACTTTAGGTTCCAATCCCTAACCTGAAACTCCATTTTTCAAAATTAGGTGCCCCTTTTGTAAAACCATAATTACCCCCAATCAAAAGATTAAATTTAGATGCTTCAGAACTTGAGGTTTTGAACTTAAGTAGGAGCTCTATACCGGTTAGATTTTTCTTTTCATAATTTCCAAATACAGCCTTGTTAAAAGTACCGCCGCTTGAAAAAAAATAGGCTAATGCTGAAAAAGACCAGGTTCCTTCCCATTTTGTAGAAGGATCAGAGGCATTAGACACATCTCCTTTACCGAAATAGGTAAATCCGATTGCTCCATAATATCCGAAAGCTGTTTCAAGTTTACTGGTCAGAGTATCACCAACGGTAACTATTCGTAAATCACTATGCATCCCAACAACAAATCTATTTTCCATATTTTTAGTTGTTCTGTCTAAAAATATTGTTGTTGTTCTAAAAGTAAACGGAGAGCCAAAAAAACTAGTGGCATCATTTAAGGTTCCTGTTGTGTTTTTATTACTTCCCGATATCTTTGAAATAATTGAAATAGGCAAATAATGTCTCACTATAGTGTCATTATCGGTTTTTCTTCCTTTTGTTGAATACAAACCCAGTCTATAATTCAATATTTCTCCATTTATAGTCGGGAATAGATTTTTCATATCATCCCCCATAACCAGCCCACTAGAAAACTGATCCAATGTGCCGATTTTTTCTTCTTCGATTTTTTGCTTTTTATTATATTTATCAAATCGTCCTTCCGTTTTTTTACTAGCCTCGCTTTGACTATCAATAAAGTTTTTTTCTCTCAACTCTTTTATCAAACGAGATGTTCCGCCTTGTTTAACCCGTTGTCGAATAACAAAAGCATTCATGTTGCTGAATTTTGATTTCTGTTGAAAAGGAACCTGAGAAAAACCATTATTTGATGATAGTAACAGGATGGCAATGCCAATCCCATAACGAAGGATAATTTTACTCATAAGTATATATTGTTTGGTGAAGAATTCGAAAAGAGGGGAAAATAAAACTACATAGCAGGCTCATATAATACAAGTAATTTTACATTTAAATTTATTTCTATTTAAAAAATTTACTCGCATTCAAAATATCCTTGTCCGCCTGCTGCAAAATGCAGTTGGGATAA
>CBHRAM010000031.1:0-17104 GCA_966076165.1 uncultured Chitinophagaceae bacterium | reverse complement strand
ACCGGGCCGAGGTAAGGAAAGAAATGCTGCAGCAGATAAAAGATCCCCGATCCAAAGAACAGCACGGCAAAGAGTATGATCGTTCCTTTCATGACAGCCGCTACTCTTTTTGAGAAGTCTTTCGACTTGACAAATCTTTTCACCAGCCATTTGATCACAGGCGGGCCGTCTACAAATTTGAAGAAATCCATTTGAGCCAGGATCCCGATCACTTCTTCCGATTTTGCTTCGGTCTTATCTTTTCCCGAGATCACCATCAATGCAGTATTGATCGCACCGGCACTGGTACCGGCCTGACGCAAAAAGCGGATACCCATTTGTTCGAGCACATAGGTGTACCCTACCAGCGCGATCCCCAATACCCCTCCTCCTTTTTGTACAAGGTTTACATACTGGTGTTGTTGATCATCCAGCACATCTGAAACCAGCAGATCGGGTTTGTCTTTTTTTAGTTGCTGAACATAAGGTTCTGCGAGATCTGTAAAATCTTTTACCGTTAACGGCATGGTGTTTGCATTATGAGTTGATCAGAAGGGTATTGCGAAATGCGGGGAGGGAGTTAGTAAGATAAAATTTTAAGGGGAAATATCCAAATGTATGGAAGTGATTGTTGCTGGTCATAAGATCAGCAACGGCAGTTAGGTGGGCGGGCGTTCGATGTTAGTTTATGAAATTATTCTGCCGGAGTAATGATCTCTTCAAAAAATCCGGTCGCCTTGTTCTTACGTACTTTATTCCAGGGGAAGCATTGGCCATTCATGGCAATATATACACCGTGGGGCAGGGTTTGCACAAATGCCAATGCGCTGCCGATATTGAATAACCCGTCGGAACTACCAAATTTGATCGGGATCATCGCGCCTGTTAGTACGATGGTTTTGTCTTTTATCTGTTCGGCCAAAAGTTGTGCGGTTTCCGTCATGGTATCGGTTCCATGTGTGATCAGGATCTTATTTCTGACAGATAAATGACAATGTCTGGCAATCAGTTCACGGTTTTCGTGGCTCATATCAAGGCTGTCCATCAGCATGAGTGTTGTGATGGCGCAGTCCAGCTGGCTTCTTCCGAGCTCGAGCAGTTCTTTCAAATGTGTTTCCTTGAAATATAATTGCCCGGTAATCAGGTTATACTCTTTATCGAAAGTGCCACCTGTGACAAATATTTGTATAGACATAATATTTCGTTTTGTTATCTGTATTGATTGATGATCTGATCCGGTTTATGCAACCTAAAAATGTATGGCCATTTTATCAGGAAATCTGTGAATCATGTAACGCATCTGTTACAAGGTGTAAGCAATTTCCTTTTTTGATACAGAATTTTGCATATACATCAAACCCGGTTTTAAAGCAAGTTAACCCAACCTCACAAATATGAAAAAAATATTAGTACTTATTACCCTTGCAGCAGTTTTTGCGGCATGTAATACCACACCTGCCGTACCCGTAGTAGTCGTAGATACCTTAGCGATCAAACAGAAAGCTATTTTAGAAGAGCAGGTACGTGTACAGGCAGAAAAAGATTCTATTAACCGCGCTGCTGAGTTGAAGAGAGAACGCAGACAGGCGAGGAATGAAGCTTCCGGTTACAAGGATGCAGCATCCGAAACACCGGCTACAGCAACTGCCCCGGCTAAAAAGAAAGGTTGGAGTGATGCAGCCAAAGGAACCGCAATTGGTGCCGGCGTAGGTGCAATTGCCGGCGGTATTATCGGCCATAACCTGGGAGGTGCTGCTATTGGCGCTGCCGCAGGTGGTGGTGCAGGATACCTGATCGGCAGAGGTAAGGATAGAAAATCAGGACGTGTGGTTAAGAAAACAGATACCACCAAGGCTATTCAATAAATAGTCATTGATGAGCAGTTCATAATGTTCATGTATCGATGAGCATTATGAACTTTTGCGTTAAGCCGTTTCCTGCAGCATATAGCCTTTCCCATGAATATTCGTGATCCTGATCTGGCTATCCGGTGAAAGATGTTTCCGGAGGCGTGAAATGATCACATCCATACTCCTCCGGTTAAAGTAATCACTGCTTCCCCATACTTTTTTGAGTACCGTTTCCCGGTCCAGCAAGGTATTTCTATGGCTAAGTAAGAGAAGCAATACTTCTGATTCTTTGGTAGTCAGTTTATATTCCGTTCCGGCTATCTGCAAAACCTGGGTCTGTACCTGAAAAAAAGAATTGCCAAAATGGATGGTTGTAAGTTTATCGGAAACGGGAACTACAGAAGTTCTTTTTAAGACAGCCTGTATCCTGGCAACCAGTTCTTCCTCGTCAACCGGTTTTACGATATAGTCATCGCATCCCAGTTTGAACCCTTTCAGTTTATCTACTTTATGATTCTTGGCGGTCAGAAAAATATAGGGCACCCTTGCGTTGGAAGCAGCTATCTGTTCTGCCACGCCAAATCCATCCAGGGAAGGGAGCATCACATCCAATATACAGAGTGAGTAGGGATTTTTCTGAATCAGCGTTAAGGCTTCTTTCCCATCTTTTGTCCAGGTTACCGAAAACCCTTTCATAGTAAGATATTCGGATAATATATAGCCGAGGTTCTTATCATCTTCTACCAGTAATAATCCTGCGTTAGCTTCCATATGGTACACAAGGTATCAGTAAAATAAATTCGGAGCCTTTTCCGGGGGCTGTATTTACGGTTATCGTTCCACCATGGGCATCTATCACCGTTTTTACATAACTCAATCCAATGCCATACCCTTTCACATCATGTAAGTTACCGGTATGTGCCCGGAAAAACCGTTCAAAGATCATTCCTTTGGTTTCCACATCCATTCCGATCCCATTGTCCCGGAATGAGATCATGATCTGGTTACCACGGTTCTCTGTCCGGATAGTAATATGTGCTGGACCTTCCGTATACTTAAAAGCATTATCTGCGAGGCTGTATAATACCCCTTCTATCTGTGTTTGGTCGGCCAGTATATGATGTGCTTTCGCCTGCAGATCCAACTCGATCGTTGCTTTTTGTTCTTCACGTATCAGATCTATATTCTGCACGGCATTCCGGATCAGCTGGTGCAGATCTATCTCCTGCCTGTTATCCTGGCCCTGTTTTGTTTTGATGGCAGCAGTCTGCAAAAGGGTTTCTACCAATTGATTAAGTCTTTGTGTTTCCTGCTGTATACTGCTGATATAAGATGCATATTTATCATTCTGTTTTACCGGTCCCTGTTCGGCCAGCATTTTGGAAGCGATAGAGATCGTAAACAGCGGCGTTTTCAGCTCATGCGTCATGTTATTAATGAAATCGTTTTTCGTTTCTGCCAACAGGTTCTGTTTTTTAATGATGGCGATCAATGCCATAAAACAAACAAAGAGGATCAACAGTGTAAGGGCCAAAACGATAATCAATGGCAGCAGTTCATTAAAAATATAACGCGACTTAAAGGGAAAGAATATTTTAAGGTAGTACAGATAGCCATCATGTTGGCGGTTATTGGCTACTTTTAGTTTGGTTGAGATCAGGCCGCTATTATTGGCAGTATCACTACTCCAGATCAGGTTATTGCCCAGCCATCTTCGTTGAAGGACCGGTATGTGTGGATCGTTAGCTGCTTCTGCCCTGAATTTTCCAATGGCAAAAACATAATTAAGCGGAATCTCATTCTTACTGAATAAAGAATCTATCTCATTTTTTATTCTTGTGCGGAAGATCGTAACAGCGGCCGTGTCGTTATTACATTGAGCCGTAAATGCCGTGTCTCTGTTGAGCTGATCCTCATAGAAGGCAACCACATAAAAGAGCTTATCATTAAAATCTTTCTCCTTCCCTTTGATCGCACTGTTCAGCAAGGCCAGGGTTACCCATACCATGATCACAAAACCCATGAGGATAATATAGAATACAGGCTTTTTCTGTAGGGAAGACAAATTCATCTTACAATTTAGCGGTAAATCGGAAGCGGGCGTCCCGTGTAACATCTCGTTAACACATTTAACCTTTGATTAAGTGATAAAATGTTTGTGTAACAAATAGGCGCCTTCAGATCCTGTAATTTTATGGAAATATCTGTTCAAAAGCATCTTCATCATATTAAGTAGGAAAAAAAGCAAGAATTCTTTTCGCAATGACAAGAATTGGTCGGCCCTGTTTATTTAAACGGGGCCCTTTTTTGAAGAATACCCTGGATCGTTATTAAACAATTGTTTTACGTTTTCTTTTGCCGAATTTAATTTTCTGCACAGTAGGTTCTTCCGTACCCAGCATTTTACCCCAGGGTTTTAATTCATCGATCCTGTCGAAGATAATTTTCAACACCCCAATAACGGGGATGGATAAGAACATACCCGGCACACCCCACATGGCACCACCGAGTAATACGATCACGATGGAAATAAAAGCATTGATCTTTACCCTTGATGATACGATAAGCGGGATCAGTACATGGTTATCGAGAAACTGAATGAAGAGGTAAGCCAGTGTGATCCCGATCTGGGTTTGAATACCTTCTTTGGTGATGGTAGCCACGATCACAGGAAGCAAAATAGCAATGAACCCGCCAATATAAGGAAGCAGGTTCAGCAATGCCGCCGTGATGCCCAGCAAAATAGCATATTTGATATCGAACAAAAACAAAGCCGCGGTATTCAGTAATGCCACCACTATTCCTTCCAGTAAGAGCCCGGTCATGTAACGCTGGATAGCCCCCTTGGTCTCCTGCAATACATCTGCAACCCTATCCGAATCGGAATCGCCAAATACCTCATACAGGAAAGTAAGGAAGTGGTTTTTATAAAATAACAATACAAAGGTGTACACAGGCAGGAGAAAAGTGACACCGATCGTACCTGCTACATTTCCCAATGTTTGTCCGATCAGGGGTTTCATCGCAGCTTCTGCTTCCGCGATCCATAGATCCTGCTGCTTGATGTTTACACCAAACGCATCTTTGATCAAATGCTGGAACTCACTGAATAATACGAGAAAGCGGCTTTTCAATAGCGGCAGGTCGTCGCCAAAATTCATGATCTGGGTAGTAATAAAATAGGCAACCCCGCCAATAGCCGTGAATGCAAGTAATATGGCAAGGGTGATGGCCCAGAATTTGGGGATATGGATATATTCCAGTTTTACCACCAGCCTGTTCAACAGAATGGCCAGTAAGAGAGAGAAACAGATAGGCGTAAGAATATCCCGGAGATTAACGAGGGCATACACCAGCAGCGTAAGGCCAAACAGGATCACAGTTGCTTTTATATAGAACGGGTATGCCTTTTTCATAAATATGCGGTGGTACGGTCAACAACGCACACATACAATGTACACAGGTAAACGATAACAGCTAAAGTTACGAAATAATCATGGTTGTTGGTGATAAGACTATCAACGGAGAACAAAGATGATTGTTGGTGATAACACCAACAATTACAGGGAAGAACACAGAATATAGGGTTGAAAATATTGTACTTGGTGATAAACCGGTTAAAGGCGAATTTTGAGCTATGGACTTTTTGAAAGTATCAGGTATCCATAAACAAATAGACAGGGGTTTTTCTCTGAGCAATATTGATTTTCACCAGCAGGCATCACAAAAGATCGCCATAGCCGGTGAAACAGGTTCCGGTAAAAGCACTTTATTAAAGATCATTGCCGGACTGGAGCAGCCGGATGCCGGCATGGTTATTTTTGAAGGGAAAAGAGTGAGAGGGCCCCTTGAAGAACTGGTTCCCGGCCATCCGCGTATTGCTTATTTATCGCAACATTTTGAACTGCGCACCAATTACCGGGTAGAGGAAGTATTGGAATATGCCAATAAATTAACTGAGCAGGAGGCATACACATTATATAAAGTCTGCAGGATCGATCATTTACTGAAACGCCGCACCGACCAGTTATCCGGAGGAGAAAAACAGAGGATTGCATTAGCGAGGTTACTTACTACCCGGCCGGGCTTATTATTACTGGATGAGCCTTTCTCTAACCTCGATATGATCCATAAATCCATTCTTAAATCTGTGATCCGGGATATTGGTGAAGAACTGAACATCAGTTGCATCATGGTATCTCATGATCCGCTGGATACTTTATCCTGGGCCGATGAGATCCTGATCATGAAAAACGGAAAGATCCTTCAACAGGGTACCCCCGAAGAGCTCTACCACCGGCCTGTAAACATCTATGCCGCGGCGTTGCTCGGCAACTATAATCTGATCAGTTCGGCAAAAGCGGTTTATCTGACTGAGCAGGCCGGCAAGCCGGTTCCCGGAAAAAAACTAATGTTGCGTCCAGAACAATTCAGGATCAGTAAAGTGCCGAATGCACACCTGAAAGGCGAGATCAGTCATATGGGCTTTCTCGGTGCTTATTATGAATTACAGGTGGTATCCGGAGACGACACTTTACTTGTAAGAACCACCGAAAGTGATTTTCAGGCAGGGGATACAGTTTATCTTTCTGTACCGCAGGTTGCCCTCTGGTGGCTCTAAGACCTCACCCACCGCCAAAATCCATCGGTTTACCTATTCTTCCCGGGTTTATTAACCTTTTCGGATTCTTTTTGTATATTAAACTTCCCGTTGAGCCTTACTTATTATTCATTTTTAAAAAGTACACATGAAAAAGAATCATTTCTACTTCGTGACGCTTTTAGCGGGCATTGCCTTGCTATCGGCAACCAAACCTTTTGTGAGTGCGCCTTATGGATTGATCAAGGGAACACCTGAGATCAAATCTGTGAGTGCCTTAACTTTCGGAAAAGACGGGATCCTCTTTATCGGTGATTCAAAATCTGCGTCAGTATTTGCCGTAGACACAAGGGATACGAAGAAAAATGAAACAGCTGCTGCTGTTTCGGTAAACAATATCGACCAGCAGATCGCTACGGCATTGGGTACCCAGAAAGAGAATATCACCATTACAGATATGGCGGTGAACCCCGTATCCAAAGAACTTTATGTTGCTGTTCAGAACAGTGATGGCACACCGGTGATATTGAAAGTAGGTAATGATAAGATCGAACCGCTTTCCTTAAAAGATGTGAACTATTCAAGTATTGCTTTGAATGATGTATATGCGGAAGATGCCAAAGATGCACGTGGCAGGCCGATGCGAGTGTCGACCATTTCAGATATCGGATTTGACAATGGCAAAGTGCTGGTGAGCGGATTATCCAATAAAGAATTCAGTTCTACTTTCCGCAGCATCCCCTTCCCTTTTACAGATAAGCAGGAACAGGCTTCACTTGAAATGTACCATGCATCGCATGGCCGTTATGAAACCACTTCTCCTATCAGGACATTCACTACCGGAAAGATCAATGGCAAAGATTACCTGATCGCCAGTTATACCTGTACACCTTTGGTATTATATCCTTTGGATGAATTAAAATCCGGCATGCATGTAAAAGGCCGTACGGTGGCAGAAATGGGTGCGGGTAATACACCGATCGATATGACAACAATCAGCAAGAATGGTGAAACTTTTCTGGTAATGGCCAATACCGCCAGAGCCGTTGCAGAAGTCAGTTATAAAACCATTGCTGCTTTTGAAGGCACTTTAACTGAACCTGTAAAAGGTACAGCCGGCACTGCTTTTGTGCAGGTTCCGTCTTTAACCAAAGTGTTGCAGATGGACAAACTGGATAAGAACCATGTAGTGATCATCCAGAAAAAAGAAAACGGAAGTATGGACCTGTTGACCACAACCAATGAGGCCCTCTGACAATTGCATATCCAATCATAACAGCAGGTTAGGCAGATTGTCTAACCTGCTGTTTTTTGTATTGCTCTTACTGAGCGGCTGCCGCAATGAATCCGATGAGCCAAAGATCATCTGGAAAGAAAACAAAGCCATCTCGGTTTTGATCCCTGAAAAAATGTATGCAGGCCTTGCCGCAGACTCACTGAATGTATCTGTAAAGATCAGGCTGGCCCGTGTTGATAATGCTGCTGATATATTGGGAGCATACAAATCGGATCATGGGTTGATGTTTACACCGCTGATCCCTTTTACACAGGGAACAGATTATGAGATACAGGTAAAAGGAAAAACTGCCGGACATTTTACGATCCCGGTTGCCGACAGTACGGATGCCCCTACCCTGGTGAATTGTTATCCGCTCCAAGACAGCCTGCCGGAAAACCTGCTAAAGATCTACCTGCAATTCTCGCATCCGATGCGGGAAGGTCTATCAGATCAATATATCCATCTCATAAAAAATGGCACTGATACTTTACATGATGTGTTCCTGAACCTGCAACCCGAATTATGGAATGAGAACAGAACGGTATTAACCGTGTGGCTTGATCCGGGCAGGATCAAAAGGGACCTGCAGCCTAACCTGCGTTTGGGTAATCCCTTACAGGCAAACACCACTTATCAATTACTGGTTTCAAAAAAATGGCAGGATGTGCAGGGGCGCGGGTTGCAGAAAGATTTCTCTAAAAAATTTATGGTCACCCATCGGGATAGTGTATCGCCGGCTCCGGAGCAATGGACAATAGGTTTACCGCGATCCGGTTCACGTGAATCGCTGGTTATTTCTTTCGGTGAAGTACTGGATCATTATTTATTGATGGAAGCAATGCAGATCAGCACCCAGGATGGTGTTTTGATAAATGGTAAATTTGAAGTGGGTAAAAATGACCAGTCGCTCCGTTTTACACCAACCGCAACATGGATGGCAGGCAATTATGTATTGACCATTGCCTCCAAACTGGAAGACCTGGCAGGCAATAACCTGAACAGGCCCTTTGACAGGGATCTCACAAAAACAAAAAAGCCATCAACAGAGGCACAGTATAAAAAATATTTCAGCATAGAAAAATAGAACCCAACTATGAAAACCCGCACCCTTCTTTCACTGGCATTGATCATTTGTCTTTCACAGGCAAACGCACAGCAAACACAGAAACCACCACTACATGGAAAGAACTGGATGGCGGTTACCGGAAAACCGTTGGCAGCCACAGCGGGTTCTATGATCTTTCAAAAAGGTGGCAATGCAGTAGATGCAGCCTGTGCCATGTTAGCTGCCACCTGTACCATGTGGGATGTATTAAGCTGGGGAGGTGAAACACAGGCATTGATCTATAATCCCAAAACAAAAAAAGTAATCGCCATCAATGCAATGGGCGTGGCCCCCACAGGGGCAACAGTTGATTTCTTTAAAAGCAAAGGGTACAGTTTTCCACCTGAATACGGGCCCCTGGCCGCTACTACACCGGGCACGGTTGGCGGATTATGTTTGATGTTGTCTGAATATGGCACGATGAGCCTCAAAGAAGTACTCACACCTGCTATGCAGCTCGCAGCAGGCTATCCTATTGAAGCACAAACGGCGAACAGTATGGAGAGAGGAAAAGAGATGATCAAACAATGGCCTTATTCCAAAGCGGTTTTCATGACGCATCCCGGTGAAAAAAGAGAAGCACCCGAGGCGGGAGAAATTTTTGTACAAAAAGATCTGCTGGCCACACTCAGCAAACTTGTGGAAGCGGAGCAGAAAGCCTTAAAAAATAAAAAGAGCCGCAAAGAAGCCATCATGGCTGCATTTGACCGGTTTTATAAAGGAGATATTGCGGATGAATTTGTAAGAGGCAGTAAGGAACAGGGCGGACTCATCACCAAAGAAGACCTTGCCAGGTGGAAGCCCGTTATAGAAGAACCGCTCCATACCAATTACAAAGGCATTGAAGTATATAAACTCCAGCAATGGACACAAGGGCCGATGTTATTGCAGTCGCTGAACATACTTGAGAATTTTGATCTGAAATCGATGGGGTATAACAGCAGCAAATACATTCATACATTATATCAAACCCTGAACCTCAGTTTTGCAGACCGTGATTTTTATTATGGCGATCCGAATTTTCCCCCGGAAGAACCGATTAAAGGCTTATTGAGTAAGGATTACGCAAAAGAAAGAGCGAAGCTGATACAGTTTGATAAGAATGATGCAAAAGCCGCACCGGGTGACCCTTATCCTTTTGAAGGAAAAACAAATCCTTATCTCAGTTTATTAAAACAAAGAGAATCACTGATGGATACGGCTGCGAAATCAGGCACAGCTGTTCCCAAGCATGACCAGACTTACAACAAAACAGAACAAAACAATACACTCGCCATGGTGGATGAGCAATACATGGACCGTTTATGGCGTGGCACTACTTCCGTAGAAGCAGCAGATACTTCGGGCTGGGTGGTTTCGATTACACCGAGTGGCGGATGGCTACCTGCTTGTATTGCGGGGCATACGGGTGTGGGTATGAGTCAGCGCATGCAGAGTTTTGTGCTCGATCCCATGATCGATCCATTTAATGTAGTTGAGCCGGGTAAAAGGCCACGTGTTACCTTAACGCCTACCCTTGCTTTAAAAGACAATAAACCTTATTTGTGTTTTGGTGTGCAGGGTGGTGATACGCAGGATCAGAATTTATTACAGTTCTTCCTGAATATGGTTGAATTCAATATGACTGTACAACAATCTACGGAGGCGCAGAATTTTAATACCAATCAATTGTGGTTATCCTTAGGTGGCACAAAAATGGAGGACAGAAAACCCAGGCCGGGGAATATCCTGTTATCCAATCTTACGCCTGTGGGTGTTGCCAATGACTTAAAGAAAATGGGATATAAAGTAACGACAGGCGACAGAACCAGTGGCCCGATCAATGCGATATTTCTTGATTGGAAACACAAAAGTTTATGGGGAGGCAGTAGTAATAACGGGGAGGATTATGGAATTGGGTGGTAGCGGCGATGTCTTTTCTTAGCGAACCCTCGTGCCATAGCGTCTTTGCGATTAATCATCTAACCGCAAGGACACAAGGAAACGAGGTATCGCGAGGGCTTGGAGGGAGTTATTTCTCTCAGCAAATTTCTTACAAAAAAGGCCTGCATTCCTGCAGGCCTTTTTAAATTATAAAGTAGCGAGATCGATCACAAATCGATATTTCACATCTGACCTGATCATCCGTTCATAGGCATCATTGATATATTGCGCAGGGATCACTTCTACCTCAGATACAATATTTTTCTCAGCACAGTAATCCAGCATTTCCTGGGTTTCCTTCATACCACCGATCATGGAACCGATAATGCTTCTGCGTTTGGTGATGAGGGAGAATGGCGACAGGGTTGGCTCTTTGGATGGAAGCCCTACGATCAATAATTTCCCCTCTATATCCAGCAGATCGAGCAGGAAGGTATAATCGTGATTCGCAGAAACCGTATCCAGTATCACATCAAAATGACTGGCATGTTTTTTCATCGCAGCTTTGTCTGTAGATAACAGGAAATGATGTGCCCCTAATTTTTTAGCATCTGCTTCTTTCCCCGGCGAAGTGCTGATGACCGTTACTTCTGCACCAAATGATGCGGCAAATTTAACACCCATATGGCCTAAACCACCCAATCCTACTACGGCCACTTTCTGACCGGCTTTTACCCCTGCAAAACGCAATGGTGAATAAGTGGTGATACCTGCGCATAATAAAGGTGCGGCACCAGCGAGGTCTAATTTTTTAGAAATATGCAATACAAATCTTTCTTTCACTACGATCTGTGATGAGTAACCACCTTGTGCAACAGTAACGCCATCTCTTTCCATGGCATTGTAAGTGCCGGTCATACCTTCTTCACAATATTGTTCCTGATCATTATTACAATTCTTGCAGGAGCAGCAGGAATCAACCATTACGCCCACTCCAACAATATCACCTGTTTTAAATTTGGTTACACCGCTACCGGTGCTTACTACTTCGCCAACAATTTCATGTCCGGGAACCATTGGGTACATTGAACCACCCCACTCATCGCGGGCCTGGTGGATATCACTGTGACAAACACCACAAAAAAGGATCTTTACCTGTACATCATCTGTACGAAGGTCTCTCCTGTCGAAAGAAAAAGGTTGTAAAGGTGTTTTGGGATCAAGTGCTGCATACGCTTTTGCGGGAATCATCTTTTTTATTTTAATTTTTCTACTAATACTATTCAAACGAGACATAAAGATACTCAGCAAAATCAATTCTCGCGGGAAGTCTATGTATCCGGCTTAAAAGATTTAAAAATAAGTTCACAAAGCAACGATCTGAAGCTATTCATGAGAACGTTGCCTGCACAGGGTTCAGATGAAACAGGATATAAATTGTATAAACATTATACGGGGTAGTCTCTGATTCGCTCAACAAAATTTTAATCCAATGCGCCGCTTTTCATTTTGGCCTTACTGTCCAGCGTACCTTCCGTTTTTCCTTTAACGGTCAATTTGATCACAGAAGCAATGGCATCGGGTGCTTTCCCGGGAACATGTATAAGAATCCCCTCTTTTGTGTTCTCTGTTTTCCAGATCGTTTTATCTGCCAATAAAATGGCATTGCCTGTTTTATTCTGTATACCCGGCAAAAGCAATTTGCCATCCGAAGGCCAGTTAAACACAGTTAAGTAAAGCACGGTGCCTTCTGCGGTTTCCTTTTTCGTGCATCTTCCCCATGGTAATGATTGCAGAGGACCGGCTTTGGTTGCATAGATCGCTTCTCCATTTACTTTCATCCAGTTGCCCATTTCCTGCAAAGCTTTTACACTCTCCTCAGGAAATGTGCCATCCGGTTTGGGCCCAACATTCAACAGGTAGTTGCCGCCTTTGGAAGCAATATCACAAAGATTACGGATCAGGGTTTCGGTAGATTTCCACTTATGATCAGAAGTTCGATAACCCCAGGTTCCATTCATTGTCATACAGGTTTCCCAATCCGTTCCATCCAGTTCTTCCACCGTTGGAATCTTTTGTTCGGGCGTTTTGGTATCACCGGAAAAATTGGGACGCTTCAACCGATCATTGGTAATAATGTTGGGCTGCAGTTTTAAGAGTGCCTGTAATTTCAAGGCGGCTTCATCGGTCATATTGGTTGGTGTATCCCACCAAAGCACCGATACCTCTCCATAGTTCGTCAATAACTCTTTTACCTGTGGTACGGCTACCCGGTCTATATATTCATTAAACGTAGCCGTTTCCTGCATAGGATCCCAATGGCCATTGTGTTCTTTGGTGTAAGCATCAATCAAAGCAGAATCGGGATTGGGCCATCCTTCCGACATGAGTTTTCTGGATGCCGCTCCCCCGGGATTATTCCAGTCCTGCGCCTGTGAATAATAAAATCCCAGTTTGATCCCATATTTTCTGCAGGCAGCTGCCAGTGGTTGTAATACATCTTTACCATACGGAGTAGCATCCGCAATATTCCATTTGCTGGCTTCCGATTTGAACATCGCAAAGCCATCGTGGTGTTTTGATGTGATGACAATATATTTCATACCGGCATCCTTTGCCGTTCTCACCCATTCGTCTGGATCGTATTTAACGGGATTGAATTGTTTGGCCATAGCCTGGTAATCGGCATAAGGAACTTTGGAACGGTTCATGATCCATTCTGCACCGCCTTTCTGCTGTTCGTGTCCATTGTATACACCGGCAAACTGTGCATATACCCCCCAGTGGATGAACATCCCAAAACGGGCTTCACGCCACCATTGCATGCGGTCGTCTTTGGAAAGTTGTTGGGCAGATACTGTTTGCAGCCAACCAATGGCTACCATAGAAAGGATGATTATCTTTTTCATATGCAAAAGTTTAGGCTTCAATATTTCGCTCCTGCGTTTTGGTAAAAAATATGCACGCAGAGGCGCAAAGGCGCGGTTTTATTGGGTCATGAATTTCCAGGTAATATTTCCGATCGTATTAGGCTTGCCTTTTACAGGATCCGAAATCGTTCCGGTAAAAGAGCCTGAATTATTTTTTACTACTCTGATCTCACGAAAACTATATTCACCTTTTTCATAGTTAAATGTTTCTCCATCATCATCGTATAGATCATACTTACCGGTTTTTGTTCCATAGTATCTGATCTCCATGTCTACTTTTTCTCCGGCTTTTGGCGCATGCAGTACCGGTTTCATCATAGGGATGATGCCACCATCTTTTACGTATACAGGTATTTTGTTAAGACCGGGTGTTATAGTGATCACCTGCCCATCACCGGCCAGCTCACCGGTATAAAAATCATACCATTTACCTTTTGGCAGCACCACTTTACGTGTGGTTTGCCCGGCAAACAAGGGCGCTACCAATAAATTTCCTCCGGCCATATATTGATCCCTGATCTCTTTCACCGTGGCTTCTGCATAAGGATTCTCTTCAAGATTGTTATTGATTGCCTCCTTTTTGATCTCCTGAGTAAACCCTGCTTCTAAAGCCATCCCCCGAAAAGGAGGTATTCCTTCAAAATGATATTTCGCAAATTCAGAATACCAATAGGGCATCATCTGCATTCTTAATAATGACAATTCTTTTACCTGTTCGGCTACTTCAGGATAGGACCATGGCTTGGTTCCGCTGGCCCATGCATTGATCATGGCCATAGGTGAAAAGATAACGGTCTGAAAACGCCGTAACCACTCTTCGGCTGTTTTAGATGCACGTACTTCGGGTGTCCATAATACACCGGCAGTTCCGCTATTGATCAGGGCCGTGATAAAGTCTTCGTGTTTATAATAGTCGTTATAGATCACATAAGGCATAGATACCCCGCCGGCATTTGATGCCCGCACCAAACCAAATGTTCGTTGGTTCTTTTGATGAAACATCTCCAGACTATGCCGTTGTATCAATAAACCATATGTCTGGCGCATTTGTTCTGCACTGACCCCTGAAGGAAATGTGGCCACATCGGGCCATAGCCAGGAATCGTAACCATCTACTTCATCAATTTTATAGCCACTCACCCCTATATCAACCTGGTCTTTTCTCAATTGATCGAAGAAAATTTTTCTGGCTTCCGGTTGCAGAAAATCCGGCACTTCCCCTACCCAAACGGTATGTGAACCTGTATGGGGTTTGATGGCCTGATAAAAAGGTGCCTGTTTTGAAACATAAGGATTGATCCATAGATTGAGGCGGATGCCTTTGTCAAGCATGCGTTGAACAAAAGCCCTGGGTTGCGGGTACCTTGTTTTGTCCCACTCAAATGTTCCCGGATACGATCTGCTTTGCCAGCCGGGCTCCAACCCTATAAAATCCAAAGGGAATCCTTTCGCTTCAAATTCGGCAGCTTCTTTTTCAACTTCATCGGAAGTGTATAAAGATTTTACTCTTTGTGTAAAACCTAATCCCCATCTGGGTGGCAATACGCCTCCCCCATTAAAAAGATTAAAGCGCTTTACCGCATCCATTGCTGTGGGACCGGCAAAAACATAGATCTCCACACCCGCTGCCGGAACAAGTATTTCCACTGCATCTGAATAAGGGTGGGCACTCCATGATCTGTCTGTATTTCGATCTTTCGCTAAAGGAAGATCCTTACTGTCTTTCCGGACACCTGTACCTGCATATACATCAATATACCGGGCAGAATTAATAAAAATACCATACCCTTTGGATGACACATAAAAAGGAGTAGGCGAATGAGTGCGTCCGTTATCTTTTTCTCCATAATGGTCTACATGCAATTGGAGAATCTTACCGCGTTGGTGAACGGTTTGAAAATTGAGACCAAACCCATATAACTGTTCAACCTTATCTAAAGGAAACCGGAGAAGTGTTTTACCGTCGCTTATTTTTCCATCAATATCCGATTTCAAAAGAGGGAAAGGCGAGGGATGGATCTTTGCTAATGCTTCATGATTGGGCTTTACCCCGGATGCTTTTAACAGATCATAAACTTCCGGTTTTCCTACAACCCCTTTCCAGATACCCGGTTCTATTTCCTGCCAGTTGATTTGTTGGGCATCGGCCCTGACTGAGAATAGAATACATAAGAAAAGTGTACAATAATGTATACAATAAGTGAATTGCCTGCATGATAAACGACTGCCATTCATATTGCTTTAATTATTCAGTTTCAAAAAACCACCATCTATGGGGTAATCATTACCACTGATGAAAGAAGCTTCATCACTACAGAGATACAAGGCAAGTGAAGCAACTTCATCGGTATTGCCCATTCGGCCGATGGGTTGTGATTTTGAAAGTTTATCAAATACTTCTTTTTCCTGTCCGGGATAATTCTTCGCTATAAAGCCATCTACGAAAGGTGTATGCACCCTTGCAGGTGAAATAGAATTACACCTGATCCCGTTGTGCAGGTAATCTCTGGCTACACTTAGTGTCATGGCATATACTGCTCCTTTACTCATGCTGTAGGCAAACCTGTCCGGAATACCCACCAACGCTGCGATGGAAGCTACATTCAGTATCACCCCACCACCCTGTTGTATAAAACCGGGTATGGTTACATGCAGACAGTTATAGGCTCCTTTTACATTTACATCAAATACTTTCTGAAAATCCTCTGCAGAAGTGGTATCTGCTTTTCCGATATGCGCGATTCCCGCACAGTTAACGAGTATGTCCAGTTTGCCGATCTTTCCAAAAACGGTTTTTACTGCGGGTTGGTCACTCACATCCACAATCTGTGCAAATGCCTTTCCTCCCTCCGCAGTTATTGCGGCTACTGTTTCAGCGGCATTTTTTTCACTCAGGTCTATTACATGTATTGTGGCACCTTGTTTGGCAAAGATCACGGCTATGGATTTACCGATCCCGCTTCCGGCTCCGGTAACTGCGGCAATTTTATTTTTTAATGAGAACATATGATCTGTGGGTTACTGCGTTTATAAAAAGTCTTTTTTCATATCAAATACCTTATCCATCAACATCCATTTCTCTCCGGGTTTGGCAAAGGGCAATGCCTGTTGGTAATCCCACATCAGCTTTTCCCATTCCTGTACTTTGGGGTTTGATGCATCGGCCTTTGCCTTGGCTTCAAAACTAAATCCGTCATGCACATCCATGATCATAAACATACGGTTGCCTACACGATAGATCTCCATCTGTTCAATACCTGATGAGGTAATACTCTCAATAATTTCCGGCCATACTTTTTTATGCCATGTTTCGTAAGCGGCAATTTTATCGGCCTCATCAACCAGGTCCAGCGCCAGGCAATATCTACGCATAGTTTTCAGTTTTAACTACCTGGTGCCCCTTCCATCCAAAAAAGAATACGACGGCAAAACAAATCAGCGGTACAATATACCCTAACTGGATATTACCGGTCATATCGCTGATCTGCGCCATCAGCG